>CAIPGJ010000677.1 GCA_903864555.1 uncultured Pseudomonadota bacterium
CTGTCGATCAGCACCTGCTGGCCCCAGGCCTCGGTGTACTTCTCGCCGATCATGCGCGCCACGATGCTGGTGCTGCCCCCGGCGGCATAGGGGGTGACGAAGCGGATGGGCTTGTTGGGATAGCCCTGCTGCGCCAGCACCGCAGGTGAGACCAGCAGAGCTGCCAGGGCAGCCGGCATGGCCATGCCGAAGAGGCTGGACCTGCGAGTAGACAACATGGAGGGCTCCTTGGGGGAATGGTGACCGGATCAGCCGCCGGAGCATGCCACAAGCCCCGGTGGCCACCAAACTACCTGCCGCACCGGTCCCTCATCCTGCGCCGAACCGCGCGGGATTTGCCCGCCGGCGCAGAAGTAGTCCATAATCGTTGCATGTCTGAATTTCACAAGCCCGCCAAACCACTCGCTGCCATGCCCGCCAGGGCCGGCCTGCGTGGGCTGTCGTTTGCGGCATCCGTCGTCGACGTCATTCCGGTCGTAGTACTGGTCGTACTTCCCGACCGGCCGGCGGCTGCGTGATCAGACAAAAGACTTAACCGATCAAGCAAACCCCGCCGGCCCAAACCGGCGGGGTTTTAGTTTCCCCCTCCGGTCTCCGGCAAAACCGTGGAGACAAGCATGAACGCAATCACCCTCGCAGAGCGCAAGGCCCAGGCCGAAGCCCAGGCTGCGGCACCCGTCACCGAGCGCCTCACTGGCGCGCAGATCGTGGTGCGCCTGCTCGAGCGCCAGGGCGTGCGCGTCATCGCCGGCATTCCGGGCGGGGCCATCCTGCCCTTCTACGACGCCCTGTCGCAGTCAGCCGGGATCACCCATGTGCTGGCCCGCCACGAACAGGGTGCCGGCTTCATGGCCCAGGGCTGGTCACGCGCCACCGGGGAAGCCGCCGTCTGCGCCGCCTCCTCCGGACCCGGTGCCACCAATCTGATGACGGCCATCGCTGACGCCAAGCTCGACTCCATCCCGGTGGTGGCCATCACGGCCCAGGTGCCGCGCGCCATGATCGGCACCGATGCCTTCCAGGAAGTCGACACCGTGGGCATGTCCATGCCGCTCACCAAGCACAACTTCCTGGTGCAGGACACGACCCTGTTGCTGGAAGTGATCCCGCGCGCCTTCAGCATTGCGCTGAGCGGCCGCCCCGGCCCGGTGCTGGTCGACATCCCCAAGGACGTGCTCAACGAGACCATCGAAGTCACGCACTGGCCCGAGCCCGGCTGCGCCACGCCGCGGCCCAAGCCACGCGAGCGCAGCCTGGAACGCGCCATGGAGATGATCGCCGCGGCCAAGCGCCCGGTGCTCTATCTCGGCGGCGGGGTGATCCATTCCGGTGCCGCCGACGAGGCGCGCCAATTTGCCGAAAGGCTTTCACTGCCGACCACCATGACGCTGATGGCGCTGGGCGTGCTCGCGCATGACCACCCGCTGTCGTTGGGCATGCTGGGCATGCATGCGGCGCCCTTCACCAACCTGGTGCTCGAGGAATGCGACCTGCTGATGTGCGTCGGCGCGCGCTTCGATGACCGCGCCACCGGCAAGGTCAGCGCCTTCTGCCCCAACGCCACCATCATCCACGTCGACATCGACGCCTCGGAACTGAACAAGATCAAGACCGCCAAGCTGCCCATCGTCGGCGACGCAAAGAGCGTGCTGTCCGGGCTGCTGCCGCGGATCGATCCATCGAAACATCTCACGGATGCGGCGTGGCTGGAGCGCGTGACAGCGCTCAAGACGGCCCATCCGCTGGAACTCCCCGATGTCGACAATCCGCGCAGCCACTACGGCCTGGTGCGCGCCGTGGCAAAAGCCGCCGGCCCGGACGCCCTCGTCACCACCGACGTCGGCCAGCACCAGATGTGGACGGCGCAGGCCTATCCCTTCGAACGCGCGCGCCAGTGGATCACCTCGGGCGGCCTGGGCACCATGGGCTTCGGCATGCCGGCCGCCATCGGCGCAGCGCTGGCCTGCCCGGAGCAAATCGTGCTGTGCTTCTCCGGCGATGGCAGCCTGCTGATGAACATCCAGGAATTCGCCACCGCGGTGGAATGCCAGGCCAACATCAAGGTCGTGCTGATGAACAACAACTCGCTGGGGCTGGTGAACCAGCAGCAGACACTGTTCTACGGCCGGCGCATCTTCGCCTCGCGCTACACCGCACAACCGGACTTCCCGGCGGTGGCGCGGGCCTTCGGGCTGCGCGCACTCGACCTCGACAAGGAGGCCGATCCGCAGGCGGCGCTGGCACTCGAGATGGCCACCCCCGGCCCCTGCCTCATCCATGCCAGCATCGACGTAGAAGAGCATGTCTATCCGATGGTGCCCCCCGGCGCCGCCAACAAGGACATGATCACCGGCAAGTAAGGCGTGGCCCGCCTTAGACGGGTTCCGGGGAAGCAGACGCTGCAAGGCTGCGGGTGTTAACCCCCTTGTCAAATTCCGGGGAGACGTGGCTGCGGCGTGGTTTACCCCCTTGTCAAAGGGGGCCGACTCGTGAGCGCAGCGAACGAGCGGGGGGATTTTCAACAACCTTGCGGCTCGGACCACACAGCCAGACCTGCCTGACAGGCCACAAGCATGATCGGGACTGGCGGCACGATCTGATCCAGTCGGGCATGAGTCTGTTTGGCGAAAATCCCCCCGCTGGCCTGCGGCCAGTCGGCCCCCTTTGACAAGGGGGTAAACCCGCGGCCTCCCCATGCATCGGCAAGCAATACGTCAGGCGGCGTCCGATTGACCCACCCCGGCCTTGCCGATATCCTCGTTTGCCTGCTGCAGCACCGCAGCACTCAGTATCCAGACAACACATTGGCGCGGACCATGATC
>CAIPGJ010000678.1 GCA_903864555.1 uncultured Pseudomonadota bacterium
GCAGTATGTGCCTTCATTTGACCCTGGTTTCCTGGGTTTGTACGGCGATGCCAAAACCACTGGCGAGGTGGCCCGGAGCTTCAAGGTGTTCTACCAGAAAGTCCCTGGCGCCAAGCCGGGCACCTATACGATGGATCACACCGCAGGGAGTTACGTGTTCGACCCTCAGGGAAGGCTGCGGCTGTTCGTCCGCCACGGCAACCTGCAGCCTCTGGTCGCTGACTTGCGCCTTCTCTTGCAGGGAAAGTGAAGCCGGTCTGGAAGCGACAGGCTTCCAGACAGGAATCGGCTCAGCAGGCGGGGCCCAGAACGCCCTTCATCTTCTGCAGGGCTTTTACCTCGATCTGCCGGATCCTTTCAGCAGATACCTTGAACTCATCGGCGAGCTCTTGGAGGGTGGCTGAATCCTTTTCGCGCAACCAGCGGGCTTCGATGATGCGACGGCTGCGGGAGTCCAGGGATGCCAGCGCGGCATCGAGGCCCTTGGTGCGCAGCATCTCGGTTTCCTTGGCTTCGACGACCTGCGACGGTTCTGCTCCCGGATCTGCCAGATAGGCGATCGGGGCATACGTCGATTCGTCATCGTCCGAAGGTTCCAGGGTGATGTCCCGGCCGCCAAGCCGCGTTTCCATTTCCACCACTTCTTCAGGCTTTACCCGGAGGGTGTCCGCGATCCTTTTCACTTCCGCCTGCGTCAGCGTCTCCAGGCCTGATTTCATGCTGCGCAGGTTGAAGAACAGCTTGCGCTGAGCCTTGGTCGTGGCGATCTTGACCAGCCGCCAGTTGCGCAGGATGAACTCATGCATCTCTGCCTTGATCCAGTGCACGGCAAAGGACACGAGCCGAACACCACGCTCCGGGTCGTAGCGCTTGACCGCCTTCATCAGGCCGATGTTGCCTTCCTGGATCAGGTCGGCCTGTGGCAGCCCATAGCCGCCATATCCTCTGGCAATCGCCACTACCACTCGCAGATGTGACAGAACCAGTCGCCGGGCCGCGTCAAGATTGCCGTCCGTATGGAACTGGCGCGCGAGCCGGATTTCCTCTTCTGCGGAGAGAATGGGAAAGCGATTGACTGTCTGAACGTAGGTTTCCACGCTGCCTACTGCAGCCGGCATGAAGGCCGATGGAATGGCCAGATCCTGTGTCATTTCACGTCTCCTTGTCCTGTTGCGGGTCCATTTTTCCGGGCACTTCCAATCTTAGCACTCTCTATATGAGAGTGCTAAATCTGCCCTGTAGGACTATAGATAAAGAGAATGGTTCAACGCGCCGATGGATTTTGTAAGTGCTTGCTCACGGACAGATATGTCCCCAGCCAGCCTAGCAGGGCCGAGAAAAACACAATGGCCGCAATATCGCTCGGACTGAAGAAGTTCAGGCCAGGGTTGATGCCATAGAACTGTCCCAGAAGTTTAAGGTCACGGTTCATCCAGAAAAATGCGGCTGCCACGATGGATAATCCGACCACAGCTCCCATGATCCCCAGTATGCCCCCAAAATAAAAAAACGGCCTGCGGATATAGGCTTCCGTTGCACCCACCAGTTGGCTGACTTCAATTTCCTCGCGTCGGGTCAGCACCTGCAGCCGGATCGTATTGAAAGTCACTGCAACCAGGGCAAAGCCGAGCAGAAAGGCGAGCACCAGGACGGCCGTGCGGCCCAGTCGCAACAAGCCGTCGATGCGGCGAACCCAGGCTGAATCAACCTGTACATGAGCGACGCCGGGTAGTGCCTTAAAGCGTTGTTCGAGTTGCTCGGTTGATTCCGGGTTGGAACTGGCCAAAGTCACCACAAAGGCATCCGGCAGGGGGTTCTCCCTGAGCGACCCGATCACTTCACCCATCCCCGGAGCGCCCTTGAGCCCTGCCAGGGCGGCACTGCGGGACACAAAGCGTACGGAACGAACGCCCTCCGAGGCCCGCAGCTTGCTTTCCAGGGATGCAATGTCTGGCTTGGACCCGGACATTGCTAGAAACAGGCTCATCTGCGGCTCGGTGGGAAGTG
The DNA here is from genome assembly GCA_903864555.1 of uncultured Pseudomonadota bacterium. Next base: position 2,008 of record CAIPGJ010000678.1, read on the forward strand.
AGCCGGAGAAGGCTTGCACGTTGACCAGCAGGCCGTAAGCCCCCAGGGGCAGGGCCAGTACCACGCCGATGACGAGAGCATTGGCCAGGGTCGAGGCAGGCGCGGCGGCCATCCGGCCCAGCGTCTGGAATAGGCTCTGCCAATGATGGCGGATCCAGGTTTTCATTCGCTCAGCCTGCCATGGTCAAGTTTGATGACCCGCGGCTGCCACTGGTCGATCAGCGCCCGGTCATGGGTGGCAATCAATACGGTCACGCCGACCTGGTTGAAGGACTGGAACATGGCCATGATCGTGCTGGCATAGTCACTGTCCAGGCTCGCCGTCGGCTCGTCAGCCAGCAGGATGGCGGGGCGATTGACAATGGCCCGGGCGATGCACAGGCGCTGCTGTTCTCCGCCGGAAAGGGCAACCGGCCGGGCTTTTTCCCGCTCCAGCAAACCGACCTTGTCCAGCGCAGCGCGCGTGCGACGGGCGGCATCGGCAAAAGGCTGACCGGTGGCGAGCAGCGGCAGCATCACGTTATCGAAAACATTGCGGTCGTAGAGCAGCTTCTGGTCCTGGAAGATCAACCCGAGCTTGCGCCTCAGGAAAGGCACGCCTCTTGCCGTGAGGGAAGAGACGTTCTGCCCGTTCACCAGCACCGTGCCGGAACTGGGATGCTCTATGGCGGCCACCAGTCTGAGCAGCGTGCTTTTCCCGGCACCGGAATGGCCGGTGATGAAGACGAGCTCTCCGCTGTCTATCGTCAGGCTGATGTCGTGCAACGCCTCCTGGGCGCCCGGGTAGCGCTTGGAGACGTTCGATAAGACGATGGCGTTTGAAGCTTCAGTCACCGGTCAGTCGAGCAGCGCCGAAACAAAGTCACGTACATTGAAGGGGCGCAGGTCATCGCTCTTTTCCCCGATGCCAATGTAGCAAATCGCCAGCTTGCGCTTGTCTTGAAGGTGGCCGGCCTGCCGGGCAATGGCAGCCAGGACACCGCCTTTGGCCGTGCCATCGAGCTTGGTGAGGATGATGCCCGTGACGCCCACGGCGTCGTCGAACGCTTTCAACTGGGCCACGGCGTTCTGTCCGGTATTCGCGTCGAGGACCAGCCAGACTTCGTGCGGGGCCTGGGCATCGGCTTTGGCAATCACCCGCTTGATCTTCTTGATCTCTTCCATGAGGTGCAGCTGGGTGGGCAGGCGCCCGGCGGTATCGGCCAGAACCACATCCACGCCGCGTGCCTTGGCGGCATGCACCGCGTCATAGATCACTGCGGCCGGGTCTGCCGAACCACCTGAGTGTGAGATGACGTCCACACCGTGTCGGCTTCCCCATTCCGCAAGCTGTTCGCGCGCCGCAGCCCGGAAGGTGTCGCCTGCAGCGAGCAATACCGACAGGCTTCTATCCTGCAGAAGCTTGGCAAGTTTGCCGATGGACGTTGTTTTGCCGGCCCCATTGACTCCCGTCATCATGATGACAAGCGGCTTGGGGAGCGGGCCGGAAAACGGATCGGCCCTTTCGAGTGGCTGGAGCAATTTCATCAGTAACTGCTTGAGCGCTTCCTTCAGCTGCTCTGCGTTGTCCATGCCCGAACTGCGAGCCTCACGGCGCAATTGCTCGATCAGGTAGCTGGTCGCTTCCACTCCGGCGTCCGCTGCCAGAAGTGCGCTTTCCAGTTCTTCAAACAGGGCTTCATCGATGCGTCGCCCTGACAGCAGGCCGGAGAGCTTTGCTCCGGTGTTCTTCAGCCCTTCTTTCAGACGTGAGAACAGTGATGCCGGCGTGGACTCGGCGGATTGACCCTGGTTTTTCTTGAATAGACCCAGCATGAAACGGTCTCGATGAGGGCAATGCGGTTGGACAAGCGCATTGCCGGATGATTTTCCGGACTTTCAGCAGGTGATTCTAGCAGCCGCGTTACCACCCCAATCAGGCAAAATGCACCTTCCCGCACACCATCCCGGACAACTGCCTTGAGTCGTTCACACACAAGAGCCCAGGACAAGACCGCCCCCAAACGAAGTGGTGCAGGCAGTGTGCGCATCATCGGAGGGGAATGGCGAAGCCGCAGGCTTGCTGTGTCGGATTTCCCCGGCTTGCGCCCGACCCCGGATCGCGTACGTGAAACACTCTTCAATTGGTTGGGACAGCGCCTTGAAGGCTACCGTTGCCTGGATCTTTTTGCCGGGTCCGGAGCGCTGGGCCTTGAAGCGATGTCCCGGGGGGCGGACTCGGTGACGCTGGTCGAGCGCAGCCCCCTTGTCGCCGGGAATCTGGCCCGAAACGCCGCTGAACTCGGTGCTGTCGCCGCCGAGATCGTGATCGCCGATGCGCTAGAATTCCTCAGGCAGGCTCAGCGGCAGGGGGCTTACGATCTGGTCTTTGTTGATCCGCCCTTTTCCGCAGGACTTCATGCACAGGTACTTCAGTTATTGCCAGCCGTGCTCGCCCCAGGCGGAATGGTCTACCTTGAAAGTTCCGATCAAGATGTCCCGCCGGGATGGATTGCAGAAAAAGAGGGCAAGGCGGGCAAGGTGAATTTCTATCTTATAAGGCGGGTACCAGCGTGACGAAAGCAGTTTATCCGGGCACTTTCGATCCAATGACCAACGGTCACGAGGATCTGGTTCGCAGGGCGGCGTCCTTGTTTGACGAAGTGGTGGTTGGTGTCGCCGACAGCCGTGGCAAGAGGCCCTTTTTCAGTCTGGAAGATCGCATCAGCATTGCCAAGGAAGTCCTCGCACCCTACCCGAACGTCAGCGTCAAGGGATTCTCCGGACTGTTGCGTGATTTCGTGAGTGATTGCGGAGCCAAGGTCATCATGCGCGGCTTGCGTGCTGTGTCAGACTTTGAGTACGAGTTCCAGCTTGCCGGCATGAACCGCCGGCTGATACCCGAGGTGGAAACCGTATTCCTGACGCCCGAGGAGCGTCACCTTTTCATTTCGGCAACGCTGGTCCGCGAGATTGCCGTGCTGGGCGGCGACGTCGCCCAGTTCGTCCATCCGCTGGTCAAGGCGCGCATGGATGTCAGGGTCGCAGTGCTGAACAAAGAAAACGGCACCTGAAATCATCTAGGTCTGGCAAGCAGGGCAGTTGAATGTCGAGCGCTGTCCGATCCGACTCAGCCGGATCAGGTTGACACACTTCCGGCATGACATCCCAGCGCGGCCGTAGACGAAATACTGCTGCTGGAAATAACCCTGGCTGCCGTCGGAATGAAAAAAATCGCGCAGGCTGCTGCCGCCGGCCTTGATGGCATCGGCGATGGTCTCGCGGATGCACTGGGCCAGGCGCTCATAGCGCAGCCTTGAAATCCGTCCTGACTGTCGCATCGGACTGATGCCGGCCCGAAAAAGGCTTTCGTTTGCATAAATGTTGCCCACGCCGACCACCACCGTGTGGTCCATGACCAACTGCTTGATGCTGGCCTTGCGCCCGCGGGAGGCCTGATAAAGCAGTTCACCGGAAAAAGCCTCGGACAAGGGTTCGGCACCCAGATGGGCCAGCAGAGGGTGTTGGTCGGGCGCCCTGGACCACAGTACCGCGCCAAAGCGGCGGGGATCACGCAAGCGCAGGGACAAATCCCCCAGCACGAGGTCAAAGTGATCATGGATTCCTGCCGGGGCGCCAGACTTCACGATCCGCAGGCTGCCCGACATGCCCAGATGGATGATGAGCCAGCCATTGCCGACATCGATCAGGAGATACTTGCCCCGCCTGAGGATGCGCTGGATGGTGTTGCCGGTCAGTCTGGTTCGCAGATCCTTGGGAACCGGCCAGCGCAGACGGGGATTCCGGACGATGACGTCAGTGACGGTGTGGCCGGTGATGGGTGAGATTCCCTGGCGGGTGATCTCGACTTCTGGCAGTTCAGGCATGTGGAACCAATAACCGGATTGGTCAGGAATGGCAATAGCCGGTTATTCTGTTGTCGCGGTTGATTTTCAGGTGGGGTGGAGGTCAGGGGCGAGTCTGACTTGCTCTCGGGCCCCCTGCTTTCTAAACTGACGTATTGTGTTGCCTTGTCCTCATACGGGCAGAAAGTACCCGCAATGTCCTTGCCCTTCCGGCCCCTGTTGCTTCGTTGCTTGTTGAGTATCTCCTTCGCGGCGACGTCTGCCACTGTCCGAAGCGCTGACCGGCATGAGCCGCTGTCTGGCGCCTTGCACCTTGCCCAGGCGAATGAAGCCAGTCCCGCTGCGGCTGTCCGCGTGCCAGGCCGCGGCGATGGCGGGCCGTTGTTGCCGCCGCAACCCCTGACGGAAGCCATACTTTACGAATTTCTGATTGCCGAGATCGCTGGCCAAAGAGGCAATATCGGCTTGTCCGCCCAGGCCTATGCCGACCTGGCCCGGCGTACCCGGGATCCTCGCATTGCCCGTCGCGCGACCGAGGTGGCGATTCTTGCCCGCATGTCGGCAACTGCCGTTGACGCCGCCCGCATCTGGCTGGAAACCGATCCGGCTTCGAACCGTGCCTTGCAGACCCTGGTCGGTCTGCTGTTGACCGCCGGGCGGCTGGATGAATCGCTGCCTTATCTGAAGAAAATGCTGGCGGTACCCGGGGCGGATGCCGCCGAAGTGTTGGCGCAGCTCGGGCGTTCCATGGCAGGGGCCCCAGACAAGGCTGCTGCGCTCAAGCTGATGCGGGAACTGGCCCAGGCTTACCCCAAGTTGCCGGCGGCGCGGCTGGCCGTGGC
>CAIPGJ010000679.1 GCA_903864555.1 uncultured Pseudomonadota bacterium
GCACGGCTGTTGCCTTGCAGAGGGGAAACACCGGAGGACACTCAGGGCCCGCATCCGGTCATGACTGGCGAACGATGAAAGGCAGCGGGAGAAAATCCCCCCGCTCGTTCGCTGCGCTCACGAGTCGGCCCCCTTTGACAAGGGGGTAAGCCGCGCCGCAGCCACGTCTCCCCGGAATTCGACGAAGAACCTTTGGCAAGGGGAATATACCTCGGTGCTCCCCGGAAATCGGCGAAGAGCCAATAAAAGGAGACCAAGCTGCGCAGGCAGCCACCACTTTCCATGACTGATAGGGAGGAACAGGCCCCGGACCAGCGGCAGGCCGCATCAGGATCAGGCGACAGTCAGGAGCGCGCGTTGCTTCCTGAGGTGCTCCGGACGCCGGACAACACACTGCGGGCACCCGCGACGCGACCGGCGGGACTGGCGGTCAGGCCGGCCTCCTTCAGTTGCTGGCGCAGCCCGGCGTTCTCGAACACCAGCGCCTTTCGGCTGGTCCTGATGGGCGGCCACTGCGGCTCGGGCCGCTGCAGCGCATGTCATGAAGTATGCGACCGCGCCTGACTCCGCTGCATCAGCAGAGCGATGAGGACACGGTAGGACTGCTGGTGAAAACCGCAGGGCGGCGGAACGAAACACGGCCCGGCTAAAACGCGCCTGCACCGAAAAGGCAGGCCGGGAAAAATCAGGCGAAGGGAACCGCGCGGTCCCGCCCGGTGATGTATTGCTGCCTGGCGTGGCACACCCGAGAGAATGGGAAGGCGGAATGCCCCCTCGCCTTCCTGCCAGGCCGATGACTACTTGATGGACTGTGCCTTGGGCTTCCTGCCGGGAGCAGCCGGGGGCACATAGCCGGAGACGCGGCACAACCAGCCGTCGATCTGCTTGCCCCCTTCGAAGCGGGTCAGCCGGCACATGATCACTTCGCCCTTGGCGGACAAGTCGGTGACCGATGCGCGCACTTCCTGGAGGGAGATGCCGGTTGCCTTGGCGATGTCGGCGTCGAGACGTTCGCCGTGGGCCTTCAGATACTGCAGGACTTTCACCACCGGGAAGCTCCGAGGAAAAGAAAAATTGTAGCAAAAACAAGCCCAAAAAGATATGTAAGGGGTCATTCAGGGGGCCGCGAAGGTGGCGCCCAATCGCCCGTCAACACAACAATGGCCGCCCCCCCCCGACCCTGCGGACACTGGCTTTCACCGGCATCACCTTGACTACAAACACATTAGCAGGTCAGCTCTGCGGCAGGTCGTCGCGAGTGTCGATGTCACGGAAAATGCCAATATCACTGACCGGAACCAGATGCAAGCCGCCTCCGGCAAGCGCGGAAGGGGCTTTCAAATAGCGTTGCACAATGCTGCGCGCGCCTTCATCGCCACTCAGCGCCAGCAATTCATCGCGCAAGGCTGCGGAGAAACCGACTGGATGACCGCGCTGCCCCTCATGCACCGGGATGGCCATCAAGGCACCATCGTGCAGCGCCGCCACCACCGCCTGCATGCTTGTCGTGGCGATGTAGGGCATGTCGGCCAGTGCCACGACCCAGGCATCGGCATCGCGTGACTGCGCAATGGCATGGGCCAGGCTGCAGCCCATGCCCTCGTCGGCGCGCGGACACACGCTGACCTCACAACCTGCGGCCCGGAGCACGGCCTGCAGGGCCTCGGAACCGGGACGCACCACCGCCAGTGTCTCGGGCAGCACGGCCAGCAGCTTGCGGGCACTGGCCAGGGCCAGCGGCATATCCGGGCCGGGCAGCGCTGCATCGTGCAGGGGATGCAGCAGCTTGTTGCCGCCGAAGCGGCGCGATGCGCCGGCCGCCAGCAGGATGCCGCGTATGTTCAAGGCAGTCCGGGAAACAGGGGTCAGGCCTGCGGCAGGCTGCAGCCGGCCGTGACATTGTGGCTGGGCGGCTCGCCCAGACCGGTGCCCAGTTGCGCCAGGTTGACGCCATGGCGCACTGCCGTCATCTCGGCCAGGATGGACACGGCGATTTCAGGTGGCGTCTTCGAGCCGATGCGCAGGCCGACCGGCCCGTGCAGCCTGGCGATCTCGTGCGCCGCCAGGTCGAACTCGACCAGGCGCTTGCGGCGCGCATCGTTGTTCTTGCGCGATCCCAGCGCCCCGACATAGAAGGCTGGCGACTTCAGCGCCTCCAGCAAGGCCGCGTCATCGAGCTTGGGATCATGGGTCACCGCCACCACTGCGGTGTGGGCATCCGGCTGCATCGCCAGCACCACGTCATCGGGATAGCCACGCTCGATGGGCACGCCGGGCAGCGGCCACTCCGCCGCATATTCCTCGCGCGGGTCACACACCGTGACGTGGTAGTCCAGCGCCTGGGCCATCTGCGCCAGATAACGACTGAGCTGCCCCGCGCCGATGATGAGCAGGCGCCAGCGCGGACCATGCACGGTCTTGAGGATCTTGCCGTCGAACTCGAGCAGGTCGGACCACTTGCCGGCCTCGATGCGCACTGCCCCGGTCTGCATGTCGAGAAAGCGCGCCACCAGTTCATGCCGCTCGATGATGACCAGCAACTCCTCCAGGCGCGACCGCGGCCCGACCGGCTCCAGCACCATCTGCAGCGTGCCGCCGCAGGGCAGGCCGAAGCGTGCTGCCTGCTCCTGGGTCACGCCATAGGTGGTGACTTCCGGTCGATCACCGGCGCCCAGCTTGCCATCCCGCACCTTGGCGATCAGGTCGTCCTCGACGCAGCCACCGGACACCGAGCCCACCACCTGGCCATCATCCCGGATCACCATGAGTGCCCCCACCGGCCGCGGCGCCGAACCCCAGGTGTGGGTGATGGTCCCCAGCGTGACGCGATGGCCGGCACACAGCCATTGCAATGCGGTGCGCATGACTTCGAGATCGACGCTGTCCATGAAGGGCCTTAGAAGCTGGCCTGCCGCCAGGATGGCGACGGCTGCCGCATAGTTTAGCCCAGGGGTTCGGTGCAGGCTGCGGCGGCCTGGCGCCGCAGCTCATTGGTGGCCTAGGGTCTGTTGACATTCAGCACGCGAGTGCGCCGGAGGTCATTTGACTTCAGGGCTAGGCGCGAGGAGCGCCGCAGGCCGGGTGCCTGCAAGCGACGAGCA
>CAIPGJ010000680.1 GCA_903864555.1 uncultured Pseudomonadota bacterium
CAAGATCCTGCCGCTGTGCCGCTACTTTGCCTATGTGCAGGTGGCCGACGAGGACCAGAACCTGTGGGAGGAGTACAGCAGCCTTCGTGCCGACCATCCGCAATTTGCGATGCAAAAGATCACCGCCGCCGAGCAGATCTTCCCGGTCTTTCGCGAACTGTTTCGCCAGGCACCCGCAGGGAGCGCGCAGCATGCCCAGTCATAAGCACGGCACTCCCCCCTCTGTCGTCCCTGGCCTTCCTACTTGGCTTGCGCGCCCTCCCGGTGATTTGTCCCACGATCCCGGCCGCCGCCTGCCTGCGGGCTCAGACTGGTCTTTTGACCTGATCGACACCTACTTCGACGCGATCCGGGAGGTGGCGGGACGTTACCGCCTGGATACCTACCCGGTTCAACTGGAAATGATTTCCGCCGAGCAGATGCTCGACGCCTATGCCTCAGTGGGCATGCCGGTGCATTACCGGCACTGGTCCTATGGCAAGCAGTTCATCGCCGCTGAAAAGCGCTACCGGCGCGGCCAGATGGGGCTGGCCTACGAGATCGTCATCAACTCCGACCCCTGCATCGCCTACCTGATGGAGGAGAACACCCTGCCGATGCAGGCTCTGGTGATGGCCCACGCCTGCTTTGGCCACAACAGCTTCTTCAAAGGCAACTACCTGTTTCGGATGTGGACGGATGCAGGCTCCATCGTTGATTACCTGGTCTATGCCCGCGACTACATCGCGGATTGCGAGCAGCGCCATGGGGTCGATGCCGTGGAGGAACTGCTTGATGCCTGTCACGCCCTCATGCACCACGGCGTTGACCGCTATCGCCGGCCGCAAAAAATCACGCTCGCCCAAGAGGAGGCGCGGCGCAAGGACCGCGAGGCCTACCTGCAGCAGCATGTCAACGACCTGTGGCGCACCCTGCCGCGCTCACCCGACCGGCAGTCTCAGCCCGAGGAAAAGCGCTTCCCGGCCGAGCCGCAGGAGAACCTGCTGTATTTCATCGAAAAACACGCACCCCTGCTCGAGCCCTGGCAGCGGGAGGTGGTGCGCATCGTGCGCAAGATCGCGCAGTATTTCTACCCCCAGCGCCAGACCCAGGTAATGAATGAGGGGTGGGCTACCTTTTGGCACCACACCCTCCTCACCACCCTGTACGAGGACGGCCGGCTGGCCGATGGCTTCATGATGGAGTGTCTGGCCTCGCACACCAATGTCATCTTCCAGCCCGGCGTGGGGGACCCGCGCTACAGCGGGATGAATCCCTACGCGCTCGGGTTTGCCATGTTCACCGACCTGCGGCGCATCTGCGAGCAGCCCACTGCCGAAGACCGGGCGTGGTTCCCGGACATTGCAGGCAGCGACTGGGTGGCTACGCTAGACCATGCCATGCGCCACTACAAAGACGAGAGCTTCATCGGGCAGTACCTCTCGCCCCGACTCATGCGCGAGATGCGTCTTTTTTCTGTGGTGGACGACGCCAACCAAAGCGAATTGGAGGTCTCCGCCATTCACGACGAGTCCGGCTGGCGGCATTTGCGGGAGGCGCTGGCCCGCCAGTAC
>CAIPGJ010000681.1 GCA_903864555.1 uncultured Pseudomonadota bacterium
CAGGCGGCTCTGGGTGCGCTGCTCGGGTGGATGGTTGGCAATGCGGTCGGGTGGCAGCTCGTAGTCGAAATCAGCGAGCTGCAGGTCCGCCGGCTGGGCGGCGCTTGGATTGGGCATGGCCCAAGAATAACAAAGGCCGCCCGCAAGGGCGGGACATATAACAAGGTCAGCCTGTAAGGGCGGGACATCTGTGATTCTGCCAATTTCGCCGAACCTGCGGTCCGATGGTGCACCTGCCTTGTATAATCGGTCCTGCGATGCCCGGGTGGTGGAATTGGTAGACGCAGGGGACTCAAAATCCCCCGCCGCGAGGCTTGTCGGTTCGAGTCCGACCCCGGGCACCACGGCCTTGCATGTGGTCAGCTGCAGGCTTTTGCCGATGCCGTGACAAGCCTGCCATCACTGTTCGTGCCGCCGCATGGCATGGACTTGTTATTATTGCTGCAGAGCGCATCGAATATCCCAGAACACCAAACGGGCCGCAGGCCCGATGCAGAGGAGGAATCATGAACAAAATCCTGATCGCTGCCGACGGATCCGCCTACACCACCAAGGCCCTTGAGTACCTGATCGAACACCAGGCCCAGTTCGGCTTGTCGCCGGTCATCGAGCTGATCCACGTGCGCCATCCGCTGCCCAGCCGTGCGGCTTCGGCTCTCGGCCGTGAGACGGTGCAAAAGTACTATGCGGATGAGACGCGCAAGGCGCTCGTACCGGCGCGGCGCATGCTCGACAAGGCCGGCTTTACCTACAGCGTGGTACAGCGCGTCGGCGATGCGGCGGAACAGATTTCCGGCCATGCCCAGAAAGGCAAGTTCACACTGCTGGTGATGGGCTCGCATGGCCACGGTGCTCTTGCCACCATGGCGCTGGGCTCGACCGTCAGCAAGGTACTGGCGCGTTGCAAGACGCCGATGCTGATCCTGCGCTGATCCACACTGGCCGGCATTCCTGGCCATGGCGTCCTCTCCTGTTGTTGAAACCCGCAGCGGCCGCCTCCGTGGCGAGCTGCGCAACGGTGTCTGCCGTTTCCTCGGTGTTTCCTACGGCGCCAGCACAGCCGGGGTCCATCGTTTCCGTCCGCCGCAGCCGGTCAAGCCCTGGAGCGGCGTGCGTGACGCGCTGGCGTTCCGCCCGGCCTGCCCGCAATTGCCGATTCACGACTCGGAATACTTTGCCTGGTATCACCCTGCGCCGGGACATGACGAAGACTGCCTGCATCTGAACGTCTATACCTGCGGCACCCAGGCGTCGCGGCGGCGCCCGGTCATGGTGTGGCTGCACGGCGGCGGTTTCATCAGCGGCTCGGGCTCGGCCGACATATTCGAGGGCAGCAATCTCACCGCCCATGGCGACATCGTGCTGGTCACTGTGACGCACCGGCTGGGCATTCTCGGATTTCTCAGGCTGGACGAGCACGGCGCGCCGGACTCGGGCAACATCGCGATGCTGGACATGGTGGCCGCGCTGCATTGGGTGCGCGACAACATCGAGTCCTTTGGCGGTGATCCGGGCAATGTCACGCTGTTCGGCCAGTCGGGCGGGACCGGCAAGATATCGACCTTGCTGGCCATGCCGGCGGCCGAGGGCCTGTTTCACAAGGCCATCATGCAAAGCGGTTGTGCCCTGATCCTGCGCACGGCCGAGCAAGCCCGCCGCCATACCCATGACGTGCTGGCCCATCTGCCATTTGACGGCCGCTCCGCGGACAGCCTGCGCCATTTGCCGGTGGAGCAGTTGCTGGCGGCTGCCCGTGCCGGCGGCTCGCGTTTCGGGCCTTATGTGGATGGACAGGTCGTGCCACGCCATCCCTGCGAACCGGATGCACCGGCAGTCTCGCGCGATGTCAGCCTGATCATCGGATCGGTTGCCCAGGAAGCGAGCTACGCCTACAAGAAGGATATGGCCGTGCTGTCGCTGCGCGATTTCGCCGAGGTGCGTGAGCGTGTCATGCATCGCCTGCATTGCGATGGCACCGCAGCGGACCAGTTGATCGCAGTCTATCGGCAGGGACGTCCGCAGGCCGCTGCCGCACAGTTGCTGATCGCCATCGAATCGGACTACCTGTACCGCCTGAAGTGCATACAGTACGCCGAGCGCAAGGCAGCCCTGGCGGCTGCGCCGGTCTACATGTACCTGCTGTCCTGGAGTACCCCGGCGCTGGGCGGCCTGTTCGGTGCGCCGCACACCGCCTGCGTGCCGCTGGTGTTCCGTAACCAGCACAAGGCCGCCATCCTGGTGGGTGATGATGCCGACACCCGGGATATCTCGGACCACTTTTGCGAGGCCTGGATGGGTTTTGCTCAGTCAGGCGTGCCGCAGGGCCCGACACTGCCGCGCTGGGAGCCCTATGGGGTGCCCGGGCGTGCCACGCTGATTTTCGACCGGACCTGTCGCCTGGAGGCGGATCCTGGCGCAGAGGAGCGCCGTGCCATCGGGGTGCATGGCCCGCATGCCAATTACATCAGTGCCCACCGCCAGAAATTTGTCCCGCGGGCGGCTTGAGCAGGACCGGGCGGGGTCATTGCCATTTCGCCGCCACTGAACATGCGGTAAAGTTGCTGCAATCGAGATGGGTGCCCGGCCGATGGCTGCAGCAGGGGCGGCAGAAACGAAGCGGTGACGGCAACCAGAAACGGAGGCTTCATGTTCGCGATCGTGTACAAATCCGACGGTGTGCCCATCTGTGTGCAGGTTCCCGGCGTGACACCTGATCCGGTGGTGGTCTGGTCGTCGGAGAACGCAGCCCGGGCCTTCATCGACAGCCGTGGCGGTTCCGAGGATTTTCAGCCTCTGGCATTCAATGAGCAGACCATGGAGCAGATGGCCAAGGCGCTGGGTTGTCCCGTCGAGAGCATCACCGTGGAGCAATATCCGGCCTGAGTTTCATCGCGCAGGTGATGCAAAAAGCGGCCCTGCGGGGCCGCTTTCCATTGGGTGATCGTGCGG
>CAIPGJ010000682.1 GCA_903864555.1 uncultured Pseudomonadota bacterium
AACTGCAGCCGCTGTTGGATGCGGTGGATGGCGCGGCGATATCGGTTGCCGAGCAACTCGCCGTGCGGATGCCGTCACAGTTTCAGGCTGCCTTTGCCCCGGTGCTTGAGGCGGTGCGCCGCTTCGATCTCGACAAGGCTGCCGGACATATGAAAGTATTCGTGGCACGGGTGGCCGCATCCACTGAGGCCAAGTCGGCTGAGTGAGTGTTTGATCGTCGACCAGGCGGATGTGCTGGTCGGTGATTCGGTCGAAAATCTGCAACGGCTGCCGTCGCCGCATTGCATGGCCGGGGCAGTGAGGCTATAAAGTCCCCAAGCGCCGACAAGAGGCGCACACCCCACATCGAACAAGGAGGATTCATGCATCAGCCCACAGTGTTGCTCGCGCGTGCCCTGGTGCTGGGCGCGGCGATGGTCTGCTCGCCGGCCTGGTCGCAGGCGGCGAAGTTTCCCACCCGGCCGGTGACGCTGATCCAGCCCTACACCCCGGGTGGCTCCACCGACATCGAGGCGCGTCTGTACCACCAGCGACTGACCGAGGCGCTGGGCCAGACGGTGCTGCTCGACTACAAGCCGGGCGCCGGTTCCGCCGTGGGCACGGCCTGGGTGGCCAAGCAGCCGCCGGATGGCTACACCATCATCTCGGTGACGCCGGCCTTCACCATCATTCCGGCCTTCCACACCGACAAGCCGCCTTACGACGCGGCCAATGACCTGGCGCCCATCACGCAGATGACCAAGCGCAGCGCCTTCCTGCTGGTGCCGCCGTCGCTGGGCATCAAGAACTTCGAGGAGTACATGGCCTACGTGAAGGCCAACCCGGGCAAGCTCAATTTTGGCACCTCGGGGCCGGGCAGTATTTTCCACATCTCCGGCGCCTGGCTGCATGCCATGACCAACACCAAGGTGGTGTTCGTGCATTACAAGGGTGCTGCGCCCATGCACGCCGACCTCATGGCCGGCACCATACAGGCGGGTCCGGCGCCGGTGTTCGTGGGCCTGCCGTATGTGAAATCGGGCAAGCTTTTCCCGGTGGCCTACATGGGCTCCAAGCGCTACAAGGGCACGCCCGACCTGAAGACCGTGGCCGAGCAGGGCTGGCCCGATTTTGAATACGCCAGCTGGTCGGGCTTCCTCGCCCCGGCGAAGACACCACCCGCCATCATCGAGGCCTGGCACGCGGCCTTCAGCAAGGTGGCCAATGCGCCGGAGATCGTGGCCAAGATGGACGCCGATGGCGCCGAGATGATCGCCAACCGTCCCGAGGCGTTCAAAAAGAACATCCTGGTCGAGCTGGCACGCTACCGCAAGATCGTGCAGGAAAACGATATCAAGGCCGAGCAGTAGCACGCCACAGGGGTGCCGACAGGTGCCCCTGGCATTGTGATCAAATCACGGTGCCAATGTCCGTCTTCATTGGGTTAAAACTAAGAATGTAGTCATTCACATTCTTTCTTCGGGGGCCTGCCCAGGGCAGGCAGCCCCGATCTGCCGCCCGTTCAGATCACCTTCGCCTGGCGCAGCGCCGCCACGCGATCGCCGTAGCCGTATTCCTTCAGGATGGCCTC
>CAIPGJ010000683.1 GCA_903864555.1 uncultured Pseudomonadota bacterium
AAAGTATGCAGAGGTTAGACGGGTAAGGTGGGCGGGTCAATGGCGCCGCCTGTCCATGGTGCTGCCTGCTGGGAGGGAACACCCTGCGCGCCTTCCTCAAGGGGGGCAACCGCGTCGCAGCCACGTCTCCCCGGAAATCGGCGAAGAGCCTTCCTTAAGGGGAGGGTGTTCAGTGTTTCCATCAAAAGTTCCGGCGTATGATGAGCCGGCTCAAGATCGTCCGTGGGAAGAAGTTCCTGCAGGAAAATGACATCAAGCTCGAGCAATAGGCAGGCGGTACAAGGCAGGGCCGTTGGAGTCAATTACTGAAGTTCGCACCAGGGAGAAAGCATGGATCTGGGTCTGAAAGGCAAGACCGCATTGATTACAGGGGGCTCCAAGGGCATCGGTTATGCCATCGGCGAGATGATGGCGGGCGAGGGTTGCAACATCATCCTTGTGGCGCGCAATGCCGATGACCTGGCCAGTGCGAGGAACAGGATTGTTGCGCTCTATCCCGAGGTCGAAGTATTTGTTCACCCGGCGGACCTCTCGACGGCGGCTGCGGCAACAGAAATGGCGGCGGCGTTTCCGGACATCGACATCCTGATCAACAACGCCGGTGCCATTCAAGCCGGCACCCTGGAGGAGGTGGACGAAGAATTGTGGCACCGATACTGGAGCCTCAAGGTGTACGGCTACATCAACATGACGCGCGCCTATTACACGCTGATGAAGGCGCGCCGTCGCGGCGTCATCATCAACATCATCGGCATGGCGGGGGAAAAGCTGCAGTCCTACTACATCGCCGGGTCTACCGGCAATGCCTCCCTGATCGCGTTCACCAAGTCGATGGGCGGAGAATCGCCTGCTTATGGCGTGCGCATTGTCGGGATCAACCCCGGGCCGGTGCTGACGGAAAAATTGCTCAAGACCCTCAGGCTCAAGGCCACGCAGCAATTCGGCGATGCCGAGCGATGGCCGGAATTGGTCAAGAACATGCCCTTTGGCCGCTCCATCAAGCCGGTGGAGATCAGCGCCACGGTGGCATTGCTGGCTTCAGACCTGTCCGGCTATACCAGCGGCGAAGTGATCAACATCGACGGTGGGGCGCTGTTCAATCGCAGCTAGCCGGCGCTGGCGGATGCCAGCCCGGTGACGCCTCCTGCCCGCTTGTTCCGTCCTTGATTCGAGATCAACCGAAAGGGCCCTGGCCGTCGGGCTGCCAGTACAGGGCGTCGGACTCAAGCGGGATTGCCAGGCTGCGCATGAGCTGGGAAAAGAGGTGCCAGGTGCCGATTACGGCCAGCAATTCCACCCGCAGCGCGGGGTCCAGCACGGCGCTGCACTCGACCCAGGTTGCATCCGAGACGCGGCCCATGCAAAGCGTTTCGTCGGTTGCCGCAAGAACGGCACGTTCTTCCCTGCCAAAACCTGCGCTGCGCCAGTTGCGCAGGGCCACCAGTTCATCGCTGGTGATGCCAGCCTTCATGGCATGGGGCCAGTGCCGTGTCCATTCGTAGGCGGTCCCGGTCACCCAGCCAATGCGCATGATGACGAACTCGCGCAGGCGCGCAGAAAGCATGCCGTTCTGCAGCAGGTGATAGAGCTGGCGGCTCAGCGCGGCGCCAACCGGCGGGTGCCGGAGCATGCGGGTCCAGACTGCGCTTTTCGCCAATCCCGGACTCATTTCGTGATCACGGCAAAGGCTTTCGGCTTCCACCACCCCAACAGGCGCCAGCCGATCAATGGCCGAAGCAGATCCATCGAATAGTGTCTGCGGTCGGGGAGGCGGACGGTCTTGGGCTGGCGGAGTCGGGGTGGCATGATCAGTGGGCCGAATGTCCAGACTGAGTATCAGCTCGGAGGCCATGCGCCAGACGCCGACCGCAACGACCATCTCGATACTGGCCTCCACAGAAGGACGGGCTTGGTTCCAGACAGTCCAGGTTTCGTCATGGATGCGACCGGTGGCGAGCACGTCATCCACGGCCATGAGCACGGCCTGTCCGGAGGGGCTCAGTCCAGCGTGATGGGGCCCTGCAAGCACTGCGCTCATGTCAGCTTCGGACAATCCCAGGGGAAGCAGGTCCTGCAGTTGCAGCCGCCATTCGAGGCCCATGCCGGTGACATGGGCTGTACGCATGATAATCAGCGCGAGCAATCGCCTGTCCAGCCGGGCCGGCTGACGAAGCAGCTGGGTTGCGACATTGGCCAGCACTGCTGCTGCGGCCGGCTGATGAAGCAGCGAACGGCTGATGGTGAGGTGCCCCCAGTCTGCATCAAACCCCAGTGCAGTCACGCGTTGCACGCTCTCTTCGACACTCAGCAGCGGTATTCTTGCCGGCATTGTCAGATCTCCCTTGGTCGG
>CAIPGJ010000684.1 GCA_903864555.1 uncultured Pseudomonadota bacterium
CAGCGATGCATCACGTTTTTGCATCGCTGTATAACGACCGCGCAATCTCCTATCGTGTTCACAAGGGTTTCGAACACGCAGCCGTGGCCCTGTCTGCCGGAGTCCAACGCATGGCCCGCAGCGACCTGGGTGCAAGCGGCGTGATGTTCACGTTGGACACCGAATCCGGGTTCAAGGACGTGGTATTCATTACCGCCTCCTGGGGACTTGGCGAAATGGTTGTGCAAGGAGCCGTCAATCCGGACGAGTTCTATGTGCACAAGCCAATGCTTCGCAATGGACACCCTGCGATCATTCAGAGGGCCCTGGGCTCCAAGGCATTGAAGATGGTGTTCACAGACTCGGCAAAGGCCGGACGCTCCGTGCAAACACTTGATGTATCTGACCTGGACCGAAACCGCTTCTGCCTGGAGGACGCCGACATCCTGGAGCTGGCCCGATTCGCCGCCAGCATTGAGGATCACTATCAACGCCCGATGGATATTGAATGGGCCAAGGATGGGCGAGACGGGAAGATATACATCCTCCAGGCAAGGCCGGAGACCGTGAAGTCCCACAAATCCGCCATGGATAGCGAACGTTTCCGACTGACGGGGCATTCGGAAATGCTGGTATCCGGCAGGGCTATCGGACACAAGATCGGACAGGGTCCGGTCAAGGTGGTAAAGGACGCCTCCGAAATGGGGCGCATAGAAGCAGGCGACATCCTCGTCACCGACATGACCGACCCCAATTGGGAACCGGTCATGAAAAAGGCCTCCGCCATTGTCACCAATCGTGGAGGCAGAACCTGCCACGCCGCCATCATTGCAAGGGAACTGGGCATCCCGGCAGTCGTGGGCTGCGGCGACGCCACCCGCAAGCTGCACGATGGGGATATCGTGACCGTGTCATGTGCCGAAGGCGACACGGGGCATGTCTACAAGGGACTGCTGGAATTCGAGCGCAGTGCCAGGCAGACCGGCGAGATGCCGAAGAGCCCGGTCAAGATTTCCATGAACATCGGAAATCCACACCTGGCCTTCGAATTCCAGAGCCTGCCCAATGACGGTGTCGGCCTGGCACGGCTGGAATTCGTCATCAACAACATCATTGGCATCCATCCCAAGGCCGTGGTCGACTGGCCTGAACTGCCTGTTGAATTGCGTCAAAGTGTCGAAAAGGCGGCACGCGGTTATGTCAGCCCGAGGGCATTCTTCATGGAGAAAATGGCTGAGGGTGTGGCAACAATTGCTGCCGCCTTCTGGCCCAAGCCCGTCATCGTGCGTCTTTCAGACTTCAAGTCCAATGAATACCGGAAACTCGTTGGCGGCACCCGATACGAGCCGGAAGAAGAGAATCCCATGCTGGGCTTCCGTGGCGCATCCCGTTACATCGCCGAATCATTCCGGGAGTGCTTCGAAATGGAATGCGAAGCAATGAAGAGAGTCAGGAACACATTCGGGTTGACCAACGTGCAATTGATGATTCCCTTCGTTCGAACAGTCACGGAGGCCAAAGAGGTGGTGCGCCTGCTTGCAGCCAATGGCCTGGAGCGGGGGAAGGATGGACTCAAGCTGATCATGATGTGCGAGTTGCCCGCCAACGCGCTGCTGGCCGAGCAGTTCCTTGAGCACTTCGATGGTTTTTCGATAGGGTCCAATGACTTGACCCAACTCACGCTTGGGCTGGACCGGGATTCCGGACTGGTGGCCAACTCGTTTGACGAGCGGGATCCCGCCGTAAAAGCTCTGCTCAGGATGGCGATTCAGGCCTGCCGAAAACAGGGAAAATACGTCGGCATATGCGGCCAGGGCCCATCGGATTATCCGGACTTTGCCCGTTGGCTGGTGGAGGAGGGCATCGAAAGCTTATCGCTCAACCCGGACACCGTGGTGGATACCTGGTTGGCCTTGTCAACGGTCAAGGCCCCCCCGAAAACTGCCGCCACATCCTGAACGCGCCGGCCCGCTCAGCCTCTTCTGGTCTTGAGCAGTTGCTGCTTCTCGCGCAGCCAGTCGCGCTGTTTTTCAGCATCGCGTTTGTCGTGCTGTTTCTTTCCCTTCGCAAGGCCGATCTCCAGCTTGATGTTTCCCTTGGAGAAATGCAGGTTCAGCGGGATTAGTGTATAGCCGGCCCGATCAACCTTGACAATCAGCTTCACGATCTGCTCAGAGTGCAGCAGCAATTTCCGCGTCCTGACGGGATCTGCAGTGACATGCGTTGAGGCTGAGGACAGCGGACTGATGTGCGATCCGATCAGGAATATTTCCTCGCGCCTGATGACCACGTAGGCCTCTTTCAGCTGGCAACGCCCGGCACGTATGGCCTTCACCTCCCATCCCTGCAGCACGAGGCCCGCCTCGAATCGCTCTTCGATGAAGTATTCATGAAAGGCCTTGCGGTTCTCAACTATGCTCAATTCGTTACCTTCTTGAACCGGTAAGTAGCGATGATCCCCGTGCGGGCCAGGATGACCATTCGCCCGGTAGATCATAAAATGACGATTTTAGCGCCCGATATCCATGGCAGCCGTCCAACGTACAGTTCTTGTAGAGTTCAGTGCAGCCCAGATGCACAGCCTGGTCTCGGATATCGAGGCCTATCCTGCATTTTTGCCCTGGTGCTCTTCGGCCGTCGTTGCCTCCAGAGATGCCGAAACAGTGGTCGCCACGTTAAAAATAGATTATCGGGGGCTCCGGCAGGAGTTCACCACAGAGAACACGTCCGTACCGGATCAATCGATCCGGCTAAGGCTGATTGCTGGTCCTTTTCGACGCATGGAAGGCGAATGGCACTTTCAGGTACTCGCCGAGAATGCGTGCAAGGTCAGCCTGCAGCTTGACTACGAGTTTTCAGGCAAGTTGCTGGAAACCGTGCTCGGCCCGGTATTTCACTACATCGCGGACAACATGGTGGATGCCTTTGTAAGACGCGCCGAATCGATTTTCGCACGACGATGAAAGCCGAGGTTCTGCTCGCTTATACCTTGCTGGAACGCCAGGTGCTGACGGCGTGCCATTGGACTGAGGGGATGACCGCAGGGGATGCCTGGTTGACCAGCGGCATGGGGGAGACATTGCCTGACATCGGGCCCCACCCTGAGTTTGGCAGGAATGGCCTTCGTATTGAGTGGGCCACCCTCGTAAAAGCGGGGGATCGCATTGACATTCTTCGCCCACTGTTGATCACAGCACTCGAGGCGCGAAGGCGCAGGGCGGCAGTCCAGTCCAGGCGCCAGGAAGAACGCCAGAAGTGATATCTGACGTGATTGTCTGCGAGTGTCTTACTTGCACCAGGTCTGGGCGGCTTTCCGGGCACGATCCAGCTCTGCGGCGAACTGCTGTTCATCCAGGAAAACCCGCTCTCCCTTCTCGTTGATCCGGGATTGCCGCACACCGGACTCCAGCCCGACCAACTGAGCTCGGGCAGCCCTGCAGTTGTCTTCCTTGTCTTTTGCCTCGGCCCGCTTCTCCTGTTCTTTTTTGGCTGCGTCTTCCTGCTCCGTACGCCGCTTGAGGAATTCCCGCTCGAGTTCGGCGGTTGTCATCGGGCCTTTCGGAGCTGCTCCGGAGCCTTTGCCG
>CAIPGJ010000685.1 GCA_903864555.1 uncultured Pseudomonadota bacterium
GGGAGGAATTCCTCCGGGTTGTAGCGACGCAGCCCTTCCGATTCCAGCACGATGCGCCGGGTCAGGCGCAAGGCGTCCACCGCAATGCGCCGGTCCTCTTCGGCTGACAGGTAGTTCGGTGTGATGGCGGGTGCCGCCCGCGCATCTGACGAAGTGATGCGCACATGGCCGCGAGAAGCAGGGCGCAGGTTGCACACGCTCGCGGTGAAGGCGTCGAAACGATGCAGTGGTTCGCCGAAGCGGTCCAGACTCAGTGGCTGGACGTGGTACTCCAGGTTGGCCGAGGGCTGGTTCGGGTCCGAGCGGGCAAAGGCCCCCAGTTGCGACGGGGCCATGCTCAGGGGGCCGCTGCGGGTCAGCGCATATTCCAGGCCCATCATCGCCTTGTGCCACAGCGTGTGCACCATGGTGTTGAGCGTGCGGGTGTTGCTCACGCGAAAGGCCATGCGCAACTGCAGGTGGTCCTGCAGGTTTGCGCCCACACCGGGCAGGTCGTGGGCCACCGGTATCCCCAGTTGCTGCAGCATTGGGCCTGGCCCGATGCCCGAGAGCTGCAGGATCTGCGGGCTGCCGATTGATCCGGCTGACAGGATGGTGCGCCGGCGCGCCTCGACCCGCCGCAGGCTGCCCTGATGGATGAACTCCACGCCCTGGCATTGACGTCCCTGCAGGATCAGGCGCTGCACCATGCAGTCGGTCATGACGGTGAGATTCCTGCGGCCACGCACCGGCCGCAGGAAGGCCTTGGTGGCATTCCATCTCACGCCGCGCCGCTGGTTCACCTCGAAGCGCGAGACGCCCTCGTTGTCCCCGCCATTGAAATCATCCACTCGCGGGATGCCATGTTCCACTGCCGCATGGGTGAAGGCATCGAGGATCTCCCAGGACAGGCGCTGGCGTTCCACCCGCCATTCGCCGCCGGCACCATGCGTCTCATCGCCGCCGCGCCAGTGGTCCTCAATCTGTCGAAACAGGGGCAGCACCTGTTGCCAGCACCATCCCGGGTCGTCGGTGAGGCGGGCCCATTCGTCATAGTCCCGGGCTTGTCCACGCAGGCACAGCATGGCGTTGATGGACGAGCAGCCGCCCAGCACCTTGCCGCGCGAATACAGGATGCTGCGGCCGTTGAGGCCGGGCTCGGGCTCGGTGTGATAACACCAGTCGGTGCGCGGATTGCCGATGCAGTAGAGGTAGCCGACCGGGATGTGGATCCAGATCCAGTCATCCGGTCCGCCCGCTTCCAGCAACAGCACACGGGCATCGGGGTCGGCCGACAGGCGATTGGCCAGCACGCAGCCTGCGGTGCCGCCGCCGACGATGACATAGTCCCAGGTATCCGCTTGCTGCATGTGGCCTCCCAAGGCGATTTTAGGGAAACACTGAATAAGGCCCCATTTTCTGGAAAGGGGAGACAGTGCCTCTTCTGACGTGGAGGATATCCAAGGGGCGTAACTTACTTGTTCAGTGCCTCCCTAAAGTCGTTCCTGGCCGCCGCCCCGACAGGCGGTATCATTGTGCCTGTCGAAAGAGCCATCAGGAGAAGCGCAATGAAAGCCGCCATTCGCATGCCCTTACGCACCCTCCTGCTGGGTGCATGCCTGGCGGTATCCGTCACGGTCCAGGCGCAGACTTATCCCACCAAGCCGGTGAAGATCATCCTGCCCTTCGGACCGGGCAGTGCCACCGATGTCATGACGCGCGTGCTGGCCGACGAACTGCGCCAGATCTACAACCAGCCTTTCGTCATCGATTACAAGGCCGGTGCGTCCGGCCAGATCGGTGCGGAGGCGGCGGCCAAGTCTCCGCCGGATGGTTACACCCTGTTTGTGGGCACCAATTCCACCCACTCGGCCAATCCCCATCTGTTCAAGAAGCTGAACTACGACCCGGTCAAGGATTTCACGCCCATCTCCCATCTGGTGGCCTATTCCTCGGTGCTGGCTGCGGCGCCCAATGCGCCCTATTCGAACGTGCGCGAGCTGATTGACTATGCGCGCGCCAATCCCGGCAAGGTGTCTTACGGCTATGGCAACACCATCGGCCAGCTGGGTGCGGCAACGCTGTTTCGCAGCGCCAATGTGCAGGTGCTGGGCGTGGCCTACAAGAGCAATCCCCTGGCCGTCACTGACGTGCTGGGCGGCGTGATTTCAGTGACCATCGTTGACCTGGCCTCGGGCCAGGGCATGCTCAAGTCCGGCAAGCTCAAGCCGCTGGCCGGCGTGCGCGAGAAGCGCTCGGTGCTGCTGCCGGAGCTGCCCACCGTGTCCGAGACCCCCGGCTTTGAAGGCTTCGGCATCAATTCCTGGGTCGGCTTCTTCGGTCCGGCCGGTTTGCCCAAGGCGATGGCAGAGAACCTCAGCGGCGCCACGCGCAAGATTCTCTCCAAGCCGGACATCAAGGCCAAGTTCGAGGCCACCTCGGCGGAACTGGAGCCGAGCACGCCGGATGAA
>CAIPGJ010000686.1 GCA_903864555.1 uncultured Pseudomonadota bacterium
CCTTCATGATGTATCTGCCCAGGTTGTGCGAGCACTGCCTGAACCCGGCTTGCGTGGCGTCATGCCCCTCCGGCTCGATCTACAAGCGCGAGGAAGACGGCATCGTGCTGATCGACCAGGACAAGTGCCGTGGCTGGCGCATGTGCGTGAGCGGCTGTCCCTACAAGAAAATCTACTACAACTGGAAAAGCGGCAAGGCCGAGAAGTGCATTTTCTGCTATCCGCGCATCGAGGCAGGCCAGCCCACAGTCTGCTCGGAAACCTGTGTCGGGCGCATTCGTTATCTGGGTGTACTGCTGTACGACGCGGACCGGATACAGGAAGCCGCCAGTGTCGAGCACGACCGAGACCTGTACCAGGCACAGTTGGACATATTCCTCGACCCGACCGACCCGAAGGTGATCGAGCAGGCACGCACCGACGGCATCCCAGACAAGTGGATGGAGGCTGCGCGCATCAGCCCGGTGTACAAGATGGCGGTGCAATGGAAGGTGGCGCTGCCGCTGCATCCGGAATACCGCACACTGCCCATGGTCTGGTATGTGCCGCCACTGTCTCCGATCAGCGCAGCGGCCAACGCCGGCCACGTCGGCATCAACGGCGAGATCCCTGATGTCAGTCAGCTACGCATTCCGGTCAAGTATCTGGCCAATTTGCTCACGGCCGGCGATACCGTGCCGGTGGTGCGCTCGCTGGAACGCATGCTGGCCATGCGCGCCTACCAACGCGAAAAGCATGTCGAGGGGCGGATCAATACCGCGGCGCTGCAGCAGGTCGGCATGACCCAGCTGGAAGTGGAAGACATGTATCAGGTAATGGCGATCGCCAATTACGAGGATCGCTTCGTCATCCCCAGCTCCCACCGGGAATATGCCGAAAACACCTTCAACGTGCGCGGTGGCTGCGGCTTTTCCTTCGGCAATGGCTGTTCCGAGGGCACCGGGGAAACCAGCCTGTTCGGCAGCGAAAAACGGCGCACCATTCCCATCAAGGCGGAGGTTTGACCATGTTCACAGGCAACCGGATTCCTCCGATGGCAAGGACCCTGCGCGTGCTGGCGGCTCTGCTTGGCTACCCTGACGCACAGATGCGAAGCTACCTGCCTGAAATGCGCGAATTGCTGCGCTCGGAGGGCGCGCTTGTACCGTCACGCCTGGCCGAGATCGAGTCTCTGGCGGATGCACTGAGCCGCGGCGAGCCGCTTGAGACCGAGGCCACCTATGTAGAGTTGTTCGACCGTGGCCGCGGCACCTCACTGCACCTGTTTGAGCATGTGCATGGCGACTCGCGCGATCGGGGTCCGGCGATGATAGATCTGGGCCAGACCTACGAGAAGGCCGGGCTGATCCTGGCCGAAGGCGAACTGCCTGACTACCTGCCGGCAGTGCTCGAGTTCGTCTCCACCCAGCCACCGCTTGAAGCACGCGCCTTCCTCGGTGAAACGGCGCACATCCTGAATGCCATATTCAGCGCGTTGCAGCAGCGCGGCAGTGCCTACGCCAGCGTGCTGGGCGCCCTGCTCGAACTGGCCGGAGAACAGGCGCAATCGGTCAAGATTGCCCCCGAGGAACCGCTGGACGAGAGCTGGGCTGAGCCGGTGGTGTTTGACGGCTGCTCCACCAAAGGCCAGGCCCGGCCGGACCAGGCGCAGCCCATACACATCGTCCGCGGCCCCAATCCCTCAAAAGGAGCAGCATTATGAGCGCGCTGCATGATTTTCTTTTTCAGGTCTATCCCTACATCTGCCTCACAGTGTTCCTGCTGGGCAGCCTGATCCGCTTTGACCAGAACCAGTACACCTGGAAGAGCGACTCTTCGCAATTGCTGCGCACGGGACTTCTTCGCTGGGGCAGCAATCTGTTCCACTTCGGCGTGCTGTTCCTGTTCTTCGGTCATCTTGTTGGCCTGTTCACCCCGCACGCGGTGTATGGGGTCTTCATGACTGCAGAGACGAAACAAATGCTGGCGGTCGTGGCAGGTGGCGTTGCCGGCCTGGTGTGTTTTGTCGGCCTGTCCATGCTGCTGTACCGGCGCATATTCGATCCACGCATCCGGCTGACCAGCCACCGCACCGACATTGCGATCCTGCTGATCCTGTGGGCGCAATTGACCCTGGGCCTCATCACCCTGCCATTTTCACTGCAACATGCCGATGGCAGCGTGATGATGATTCTGGCGGACTGGGCACAACGGATCATGACACTGCGGCCTGTCGACGCGACCACACTGTCCGGACTGCCCTGGCCCTATCTGGTGCACATTGTCTTCGGCATGACGATCTTCCTGCTGTTTCCTTTCAGCCGGCTGGTGCATGTCTGGAGCGGCTTCGCCACCGTTGCCTACCTGTTCCGCTCGCCACAGCTTGTACGCAGCCGGCGCCTCAACCTTCCCGAGGGCCACAACCAGCCGCCCCAGCCTGGCGCGCGCGTCTAGAACGAGGGAGTGCATGACATGAGCCTCAACAAGTTGCCGGACAATTTCAGCAATGCAAGCCCTGGAGCCGCACTGAAGGCCAATGCCGAACCGGCCGTTGCCAGCATCAATGGCACGGCCCTACACTCGCCGCAGGAAACGCTTTCGGCCGAAGTATTGCGCCAGCGTGCATGCACCGAACTGCTGCGGCAGGCGGCGCAACGTGCTGGCCTTCTGGACCGAGCCGACCCGCCATCAGCCGATGGCGTGATCAGCGAAGCCGCCACCAGCGCCATCAATGTGCTGCTGGAACAGCAACTCTGTCTGCCCGACCCCTCCGAGGAAGCCTGCCGCCGCCACCATGCCATGCATGAGTCTCGTTACAGCCTTGGGGAACGCGTGCGGGTACGGCACATGCTTTTTGCAGTAACCCCGGGAGTGGATGTGGTGGCGCTGCGCAAGCGTGCCGAAGCTGCGCTGCTTGATGCGCGCTGTCATGATGGCGGCAGCGACTCCTCCGGAGGCTTCGCCACTGCCGCAAGCCGGCTGTCCAATTGTCCCAGTGGCGCCGACGGCGGGGAACTGGGATGGCTCAGTGCGGCTGATTGCGCGCCTGAATTCGGGCGTGAATTGTTCGGTCACACCGAAGTGGGCGTGCTGCCGCGACTGGTGCACAGCCGCTTCGGCCTGCACGTGGTCGAAGTGCTGGAGCGTGAGCCCGGCCGGCCGCAATCATTCGAAGCAGTGCGTGGCGCTGTGGCGACGACATTGCGCCAGCAGTCCTATGTTACGGCGCTGCGCCAGTACCTGCAGTTGCTCGCCGGAGAGGCGGTTACAGAAGGTGTGGATCTCGATTCCGCCGCAACCCCTCTGGTTCAGTAACAAGGCGCGCGCTTCAGATGTCTGACGAGTTGCTCGAGCGCCTGCGGCGCTTCCATACCGACGCATTTCCGCAGTATCGCTCGCAGTTTCGCACCCTGGTTGACGACGGCCAGCACCCGACCACGCTGTTCATCGGCTGCTCGGATTCACGCCTGGTCCCTTACATGCTTACCGGAACCGGCCCTGGCGAGCTCTTTCTGGTGCGCAACGTCGGCGCCTTCGTACCTCCGCATGATGGCTCGACCGGCTATCACGGCACCGCTGCCGCCATCGAGTTTGCGGTGCTCAATCTGGAAGTCAGTCACATCATCGTCTGCGGCCACTCACACTGTGGTGGCATCCGCGCGCTGTACAGCGACCTCCCCCCTGCCGCCACCAATCTCACGCATTGGCTTGACCTGGGTCGCGAGGCCGTGTTGCCGGTGGCCGAACCCGGCCCAGAAGCCTTGCGCCGCACCGAGCAGCGCGCCGTGGTCCTGCAACTGGAGCGGCTCATGGACTACCCCATGGTGCGCGAGCGCGTGGATACGAGAAATCTCTCTCTGCATGGCTGGCACTATGTGATTGAGGATGGCGAGGTCCACGTGTTCGACGTGCAGCGTGGTGCCTTCATTGCCGCCTCCCAGGCCGACAATGCTGGCACCGGGCCATACCACGGTTATGAGGAGCCGCCGCCGGCATCCGGCTGATGGATGCAGATTTATCGCAAAATCATTGACTTGAATCAAGTGGGCTGGATCCGCACCAATCTACACTCGCTGTAGCAGGGCTTATCGTGAGGACGTGTACCGAAGCGCATCTTTACTTCTATTGCGAGTCGCCCGCCATCAGTCCATGAAACCAGATTCACCACTGCGGGAAGGAAAGCCATGATCACCGATCGTATTGACGCGATCACGATTATCCCGGATGCATGGCGCCGCCCCGATCCACCACCACCGAAGAGCGTCAAGATCGAAATTTCTCCACGCTGCAACTATCGCTGCGGATTCTGTGCGTTACGTACACGCGAGAAGCAGCCTCGTCATGACATGGATTTTGAACTATTCAGACGCATCACCCGCGAGATGCGCGATGCCGGTGTTGAGGAGATCGGGCTGTTCTTTCTTGGCGAATCGTTCATGAATCCCGGTCTGCTGCTGCAATCCATACGCCACCTTAAGCAGGACATCGGCATGCCCTATGTCTTCCTGACATCCAACGCGTCACTGGCCACGCCGAAAGCGGTGGACGCATGCATGGCCGCAGGACTGGACTCGCTCAAGTGGTCCATGAATGCTGCTGACATTGGCCAATTCGCGCAAGTCATGGGCGTGTCCGACCGCATGTATGGCAAAGCCCTGCAGAACGTGAAGGCGGCCTGGGATATCCGCACACAGGGGGGCTACCACACCACTCTGTCCGCCTCTTCCATCCGCTACGACGATGCCCAGACTGTCCGTATGCAGGTGATGCTGGACGAGCATGTCCTGCCCTACGTCGACACACACTACTGGCTGCCGCTCTATTCGATGGGATCCTTCGCCACCCAGCGTGAAGGGGAACTGGGATACCGGCCCACCGCGGGCAACCAGGGCAGGATAGGCGCGTTGCGAGAGCCGCTGCCCTGCTGGTCGGTATTCACCGAGGGCCACGTCACTGCCGAAGGCAAGCTGTCTGCCTGCTGCTTCGACGCCGGCGGCCATTGGACCATGGGCGATCTCACCACCCATTCATTCATGGACTGCTGGAACAGTCCCGCGTTCAGTCGCCTGCGCGAAGCCCACCTCAGAAAAGACGTGACCAACACGCCCTGCGAGAAATGCGTGGCCTACCACTGATGCCTGCCTGCCACCTGCACCGGGCTCCGTGCATTCAGACAGCGGTGGCCCCGGCGATCATCAACACCCATTGAAAGCCTGAAATGAATGCACCACAACTGGATGCCCTGCGCATCCGCAACCGCGAGATCCTGCCCATCGTCCAGGGCGGGATGGGCGTCGGGGTATCGGCCCACCGCCTGGCCGGCGCCGTGGCCGAGGCCGGCGGCATGGGGACGCTGTCCAGCGTCGACTTGCGCCGCCATCATCCGGACCTGCTGCTCGCCACAGCACGTTGCCGCGACAAGGCCCCCATCGACGCAGTCAACCTGATTGCGCTGGACCGGGAGATCCGCGCGGCGCGCGAGCGCGCCGGCGGCCGCGGCCTGATCGCCGTGAACATCATGAGAGCGGTAGCGGAGTACGCAGCTTATGTCCGTCAGGCCTGTGAGAGTGGCGCCGATGCCATCGTGGTGGGCGCAGGCCTGCCGCTGGATCTGCCGGAGCTGGTGGCCGATTTTCCCGAGATCGCCCTGATCCCCATCCTGTCGGAATCCCGCGCAGTGGGCCTGGTGGTGAAGCGCTGGATGCGCAAGGGCCGCCTGCCCGATGCCATCATCATCGAGCACCCGGGCTACGCCGGTGGGCACCTTGGCGCAGCCAAGCTGGATGAGGTGACAGATCCGCGCTTCGATTTTGCTCGCGTCATTCCTGAGATCCATGCCCTCTTCGACCAGCTTGGCATAGAGCGTGGGCGCATCCCCATCATTGCTGCAGGCGGCATCAATTCACCGCTACGGGTCAATGCAGCACTCTCCACCGGGGCCAGCGCCGTCCAGGTCGGCACCGCCTTCGCCGTCACCGAGGAAGGCGATGCCCATCCCGAATTCAAGCGCGTGCTGGCTGAAGCGCGTCCGGAAGACATCGTCACCTTCATGAGTGTGGCGGGTCTGCCGGCTCGCGCGGTACGCACCCCCTGGCTGGAAACCTATCTCGAACGTGAAGCCAGCAAGCAGCGCCGGGCAAAAAAACGCCCCTGCACTCTCGGGTTCGATTGCCTGGCACAGTGCGGCCTACGCGATGGCATCGCCAAAGCCGGCCAGTTCTGCATCGATCACCACCTGGCCGCTGCGCTGCGGGGCGACATCAAGCACGGACTGTTCTTCCGCGGATCCGAACCCACCCCGTTCGGTTCTGCGATCCGGCCGGTGGCGGACCTCGTGGACTACCTGCTGGGACGGAAGACTTTCACGGGAAGCAGTCTGGCGACCGCATAATCCCCGCATGGGAAACAACCTTCCCGGCTTCAATGCGCCGGCCGCCGGATTCGATGCCCCCTTTGACATGCTGGCCGCCTGTCACGAACGCATTAGCAACCTGCTGGACATCATCGGCAGGCTGCAGGCGCACCTGCCGGTCCGCGGCGCGGACTCTGAAGCCCGGGCTGCGGCCGTGCGCATCCTTCGCTACTTCGACATGGCTGGCCCCAAACACCATGCCGACGAAGAAGCCGATCTTTTCCCCTTGCTCGAATCCCGGGCGGCCCTGAGCGAACTGCTGCCAAAGCTGAGAGCAGATCACCGCGACATGGAAGCTGCATACGCCGTATTCAGGCCCGGCCTCGTGGCCGTGGCTGAAGGCGATGCAGTCCTGTGGCAGCAGGGGCCTGCGACCCATTTCTGCCTGCTGTACCGCCGGCATATCGCACTGGAGGATGCCGAGTTGATTCCCGTCGCCAGCGCGCTGATCAGCGCAGCGGAGCAGGAACAGCTGGGCAGATCCATGGCCGATCGACGCAAGACCACCTCTTGAATCCTGATTGGTATGAATATCTGAAATGGCTGCACGTCGGGCTGGTCACGCTCAGCATCACCGGCTTCGTGCTGCGCTGGACGGCATCGATGCATGGAGCCGACTGGATGCGGGCACGCTGGGTGCACATCG
>CAIPGJ010000687.1 GCA_903864555.1 uncultured Pseudomonadota bacterium
ACACGCACCCGCACCGGCATGCTGGTGCGGGCCGGCGCTTCCAATCGCGAGATGGCGACGGCGCTGGGGGTGAATATCCGGAGCCTGTTCACGGCGGTGTTCTGCGTCGGTGCCATGCTGTGCGCAGTGGCCGGCGCGCTGCTGGGTCCGCTGCTGGCGGTGCAGGTGGGCATGGGTGAGGAGATCCTCATCCTTGCCTTCGTGGTGATCGTGATCGGCGGCATCGGTTCGATACGCGGGGCGCTGGTGGGCGCGTTGCTGGTCGGCATGGCCGACACCATGGGGCGCGCCTTCCTGCCATTGCTGTTTCGCGAACTGCTGTCACCGCAATACGCCTCCGGCCTGGGCTCGGGGCTGGCCTCCATCCTGATCTACCTGTTGATGGCGGCGGTGTTGTTCTGGAAACCGCAGGGCCTGTTTCCGGCGCGGGGCTGAGGATGCAGCGCGCTTTTCTCGTGACCTTGATCCTGGCCCTGCTGGCGTTGCCGTTCGCGCTGCAGGCGATGGACCAGGACTTCTACATCGGCTTTGCCACGCGCCTGCTCATCTACGCCATGGCCGCGGCCAGCCTCAACCTCATCCTCGGCCATGGCGGATTGCTGTCCTTTGGCCATGCCGCCTTCGTCGGCGTCGGGGCCTACACCGTGGGCATCCTTGCCGCCGAAGGGGTGGTGAATGCCTGGTTGACCTGGCCGCTGGCCATGGCGGTGGCCGCACTGGCGGCGCTGCTGGTTGGTGCGCTGTCGCTGCGTACCCGGGGGGTGTACTTCATCATGATCACCCTGGCTTTTGCCCAGATGTTGTATTACGTGCTGGTCTCGCTCAAGGCCTATGGCGGCGATGACGGCCTGAGCCTGGCTTCGCGGTCGGTGCTGGCCGTGGCAGGCCATGCGCTGGACCTGAAAGACCCCTTCCACTGGTATTACCTGTGCCTCGGCCTGCTGCTGGCGGTGCTGCTGCTGTTCAACTGCATCATGGCTGCCCGCTTCGGCCGGGCGCTGGAGGCGATGAAGGAGAACGCCACGCGCATGGAGGCGCTGGGCTTTGCCACCTTCGGCCACCAGCTGGTGGCCTTTGTCATCGCCGGGTCCATCGCCGGTCTGGCCGGGGCCTTGCTGGCCAACCACGGTGGCTTCGTCAGCCCGAAAATCATGCACTGGACGCAGTCGGGCATGCTCATGGTGATGGTCATCGTTGGTGGCGCCGGGCACCGTTACGGCGGGGTGATCGGCGCGGTGGTGCTGCTGGGCCTGGAGGAGCTGATGGCCGAGTTCACGCAGTACTCGCACCTGGGTGTGGGCCTGGTGCTGCTGGCAGTGGTGCTGCTGGCGCCGCGCGGCATCGCGCGCCTGTTCCCGGTGGGTGGGCGCGGACGATGACGGCCGTGACATTGCCGCCATTGCTCGAAGTGCAGGGCCTGTCGAAACACTTCGGCGGTGTGCAGGCCAATGCCGGCATCGACCTCGGCGTGCTGGAGCATGAAGTGCATGCGCTCATCGGCCCCAATGGCGCGGGGAAGACCACCTTCATTTCGCAATTGTCCGGGCTGATGCGGTCGGACGCCGGCCGCGTGAACTTCGCCGGACAGGACATCACGCACCTGAGCGCACACCGGCGCGTGCATGCCGGGCTGGCGCGATCCTTCCAGATCACCAGCATCTTTCCATCGTTCAGCGTGCTGGACAACCTCGCCCTGGCGGTGCAGGCGCGCACGGGCAGCAGTTTTTCCTTCTGGCGACCACTGAGTGACGAGACGGCCCTGTTCGCCGAAGCGCAGGCGCTGGCGGTGGAGGCCGGTCTGGCCGGACGGGAAGGGGAGCTCGCCGCGTCGCTTGCCCATGGCGAGCAGCGCCAGCTGGAAGTCGGCCTGGCGCTGGCCACGCGGCCGAAGATGCTGCTGCTGGATGAGCCCATGGCCGGGCTGGGGCCAGAGGAGTCCGAGCGCATGATCGGCCTGCTGCTGTCGCTCAAGGGCCGGGTGGCGATGCTGCTGGTAGAGCACGACATGGATGCGGTGTTCCGACTCGCCGATCGCATCTCGGTGCTGGTATCGGGCCGCATCATCGCCACCGGTGAACCGGACTTCATCCGCCGCCATGCCGAGGTGCGCAAGGCCTACCTCGGTGACAGCGTCGATGACGGTGCAGGAGCCGGAGCCGCGGTTGCGGCCCTGCCTGCAGCGGGGGAGGGCTGAGATGGCAGCGCTCCTGGACATCGAAGGCATCGACGTCGCCTACGGCCCCAGCCAGGTGCTGTTCGGGCTGTCGCTGCAGATCGAATCCGGTGAAGTGGCCACACTGCTCGGCCGCAACGGCATGGGTAAGACCACCACGGTGCGCGCCATCATGGGGCTGACCCCGGCGCGCGCGGGGTGCATTCGTTTCCGCGGCGAGGCCATCCACGACTGGTCGGCCGATCGCATCGCCCGTACCGGCATTGGCCTGGTGCCCGAAGGCCGGCACATCTTTCCCAACCTGTCCGTGAGGGAAAACCTGGCGGCCTTTGCCGCCAATCGCCACGGCAGGCGCGATCCCTGGACGCTGGAGCGGGTGTATGCGCTGTTTCCGCAACTGGCCGAGCGCGCCTCGAACATGGGCAACCAGCTCTCCGGGGGCGAGCAGCAGATGCTGGCCATCGGCCGGGCGCTGATGACCAAT
Source organism: uncultured Pseudomonadota bacterium (assembly GCA_903864555.1). Next base: position 2,658 of record CAIPGJ010000687.1, read on the forward strand.
CCGCACCTGCTGATCCTGGATGAGGCCACCGAGGGCCTGGCGCCGCTGATGCGCGAGGAGATCTGGCGCTGCCTCGCCGCGCTGCGCGCCGCCGGCCAGTCGATGCTGGTCATCGACAAGTACGTGGACAGGCTGGTGGGCATGGCCGACCGGCACACCCTGATCGAGCGCGGGCGCGTCGGCTGGAGCGGTGATTCGGCAGCCCTGTCGGCGGACCCCGAACTGTGGCACCACTATCTCGGCCTCATGGGCCCCAGGGCCTGAGCATCCACTGAGCGGATGAGACGATGAACCTGCAGCCCCGCAACGCCGAACTGGAAGCCGGCTACAACGTGCGCGCCGCCATCCCGGACCATCCGGCCGTGTTCGCCCGCTGGAAGCAGGAAAGCGCGGATTACCGGGCACAGGCCGGTGGCCGGCTGGATCTGTCCTATGGCGAGGGTGCTGCGCAAACCCTGGATTTCTTTCCCGCCGGCCGGGGCGCGCCACTGCAGGTGTTCCTGCACGGGGGCTACTGGCAGGCCATGGACAAGGCCGACTTCAGCTTCATTGCCCGGACCTGGAACGAGCGCGGCGTGTCGGTGGCCATTCCGAACTACGCCCTGTGTCCGGTGGTAAGCCTGGACACCATCGTGGCACAGATGCGCCGGGCGCTGAATTGGCTGCATGGCCACGCCAGTGAGCTGGAATTCGATGCCGACCGGCTGCAACTCTCCGGGCATTCCGCCGGCGGGCAGTTGACCGCCATGCTGCTGGCCACGGACTGGGGGCGCTTGTGCCCCGGACTGCGTGCCCCGGCGGTGCACAGTGCCGTGTCCATCAGCGGCGTGTTCGACCTGGAGCCGCTGCGTTACACCAGCATCAATGACAGGCTCGGCCTGGATGCCGCGGCGGCTCCGCGCAACAGCCCCCTTCGGATGCGGCCCACGTTGCACGTACCCCTGATCCTGGCAGTGGGGGCACTGGAAAGTGCAGCCTTCCATGCGCAGTCGGATGCCCTGGCGGCCGAGTGGCGTGATGCACTACCAGCCATCCGGCGCATCGACCTGGCCGGTTGCAACCATCTCGGTGCGGTGGAGGCACTGGGGCGTGCGGAGAGCCCCCTGTTTGAAGCGGCGCATGGCCTGCTCGGGTAGGGCCATCCAGCGGAAGTGTCTGCAGGTTGGTCCCAAAACACCATCCGGTGGTAACACGGCGGCATTCCGGTTCTGTTAGGCTGAAGCGTCGTTCCGGTGTGACGACGCGAAGCCTGGTCGATGGTAACGAATGATCATAATATTAGGCTTCAATCAATGATGGAGCAAGACTATGTCTGAAAATGATCATATTGTCAGGCGTTTTACAGGGTTGTCAGCCAGTGTCATGGTGCTGGCATTGCTGCTGACCGGCTGCAGCATCGGCATCACCAATCAGGCGCCGTCCCCTGGCGGCTGTGTCGGTGAACCTGCCCGCATTTATTGCTGAAGCTCACCCGGAGGATGCATGGCTGAGGCCCCGATGACAGCACCAGTTCCACCGACGGCCACACCGACCGAGGTGGAGCTCAAGCTGCTCCTGGATTCCCGTGATGCGGGCAAGCTCTTGCGTCATCCGGCGGTGGTGGCGGCCATGTCGGGACAGCCACGTCGAATCCGCCTGCTGAGCGTTTATTACGACACCCCGGACTGGCGTCTGGTTCGCAAACAGGCGGCGCTGCGGCTGCGCAAGGTCGGCCGCACCTGGATCCAGACGGTCAAGACAGCCGGCGAGGTATCGGCCGGCCTGCACAGCCGACCGGAATGGGAGATTCCCACGCGTGCCGGCGTGCTGTTGCTGGATGAGTTGCCCGAAGGCGAAATGCGCCAGTTGTTTGCCGCTCCGGCCTTGCGTGCAGCGCTGGGCCCCAGGTTCACCACCGCATTCACACGCACCGTGGTGGAACTGGCCTGGCCCGACGGCGACCGGCTGGAGCTGGCCGTGGATCGCGGTGACGTGCGTGTCGAAGGCGGGGCGTTGCCCTTGTGTGAAGTCGAGCTGGAACTGAAGGCTGGTCGTCCGGGACGCCTGTTCGAACTGGCGGGCAGCCTGTGCGCGGACCTCCGCCTGCAGCTGTGCAATGTCAGCAAGGCGGAACGCGGCCATCGGCTGGCTGCGGGAGCGGCCGTGAAGGCGCGCAAGGCCAGCGTGCCGCAGCTTGCCCCCGAGGCTGGCAGTGGCGAGGCCTTGCGACAACTGCTGATCAATGCGCTGGCACACCTGCAGGCCAATGAAGAGGGGGGGCGTGATGCCGATGCGCCGGAATTCATCCACCAGCTGCGCGTGGCGGTGCGCCGGCTGCGTTGTGTCATGGCGCTGTTCGGATCCCTGATGGATGGTGAGCTGGCCGCGGCGGTGGCGAAAGATCTGGC
>CAIPGJ010000688.1 GCA_903864555.1 uncultured Pseudomonadota bacterium
CCGTTTGAACATTGCGTCGCCCGGTTTGGGCGTTTCCCCGATATCCCCGCGCATGCCGCGTTCCAGATGGTTGCGCACGATGGGCCCAGGATCAATGGCATGACGGGTCAGTATTGCGAATGCATCGGCAAAGGTGCCCGGGTCCGGGCTGCAGGGTCCGGAAGCCACATGGGACGGATCGTCCCCGGTGACATCGGAGATCACCAGGGCGTGCACTGGCGCCCTGCTGGCAGCAGCCAGGCGGCCTCCCAGAATCGCTGATAGATGCTTGCGCACCGTGTTGACGTCCTGAACCGGGGCGCCACACCGAAGCAGGGCTTTGGTCATCGAACGCAAATCCTCCAGCGTCAGACCTGGTGCAGGCAGGGACAGCAGGGATGAGCCGCCGCCCGATACCAGCGCCAATAGCAGATCATCCTTGCCCAGGCCGCCTGCTAGCCTGAGCATCTCCCGGGCAGCATTCGCACCGGATTCATCCGGCATCGGATGTCCTGCTTCCACCACCTTGATTCGATTGGTTAGTTGTCCGTGACCATAACGCGTCACTACCAGCCCAGACAACGGTGCGCCGGAAGGCCAGCTCTGCTCCACTGCCAGGGCCATGGCCGCAGCCGCCTTTCCGGCACCGAGCACCAGTGTGCGGCCGCGCGGAGGGGACGGCAGCCTGCCGGGCACTGCGCTTCGCGGGTCGGCTGCGGCAATCGCTGCGTGGAAGCTGCCGATGAGTAATTGTCTGGGGTCCATGGTGGCGTGGCTTAACTAGGAATATGAATCCTATCAGGCTGAGGGAAAATAAAACCACATGGCTTGGCAGTCAGTACTGGCAACGTGCCCTCATGAAGGGCGAAGATCCCTGATCCTGGCCATCGTCCGGGCCCTGGGCCACCACTGACAGAGCCTTCCTGGCATTCAACAACAGGCCATACGCTGTAGCGAAAAGGGAGGGCCGTTAGTGCCCGACAAGCCTTCGATACTCACTGAAGGCAGCACGGCCCCGGATAAAATGAACGTATGAAAAAGCTGATTTTCCTGCTCGTGCTGATAGTGGTGATTGCCCAGGTTGCCGCACATGCCGCCACATTCACCACGCCGCCCCCCCCACCTTTGCCCCTGATGATTGCCCCGCCGTCTCCCGGAGCAAACCGGCTGGCTTTTTTCGAGTCCATCAAGAATGCTGACCTGCCTCGCCTCCTGGTCTTCATCCAGCAGGGCGCGCATCATGCCCTGCGCAATGACGAAGGTGAGCCGCCTTTGTTCGTGGCTGCGGAGAAGGGTTCCATGGAAGTGTTGCGCGCCCTGATCGACGGCCGTAGTGACCCGCGCCAACGCACACGAAATGGTGAGACCGCCTTGCATGCCGCCGCCCTGTTCGGTGACCCGGCACAGGTCCAGGCGCTGCTCGATGCAGGTACCGAAATCAATGCCGTCAACCTCAATGGGGAAACTCCCCTCGCCTGGGCTGCCATGACAGGCACGCTGCAGGTGGTTGAATTACTGCTGCGTGCAGGCGCGTTGCCCGAGTCCCCCGATGAGCACGGCAATACACCCCTGCATGGTGCTGCCAAGGCAGGCAATGCCGAGGTGGTGAAAGCGTTGCTTACGCGCGTTGCCCGTCCGCTCACCCGCAATCGGGAAGGCCACACAGCCCGTGATCTGGCGGTGGAACGTGATCAGGTCGAGGTGGTGCGGCTGTTGCCGCAGGCCAGGCCTTAGTGGCCTGAATCGCTCATTTGCTGAAGAAAAAAGACCGAGAGTCCCCATCATAAGGGGTTAAAAATGCTCGCAAAGCGGAGCAAGCCTGGTTGGCTTGCGAGCATTGGCAACGCCGTATGGCGCCGATGCTCGGCACTTTTATTCAGCGAATGTGCAATTCGGGACACGAGCAATTCAAGACACTAGCTTCTGCTCGGCGGTACCGGTTTCGTTTCATCCCGTAATGGCAGCAATGCCATGGTCAGCAGCAGCCAGGCCGCTATCCAGGCCAATCCGCCGATGGGTGTGACGGTGCCCAGCGCGCGAATCCCGGTGAATGCCAGCAGATAGAGGCTGCCTGAAAACAGCAGCAGCCCTGCCGCCATCAACCATCCTGCGAACCGCAGCAGGGCGGGGCGCAGGCAATGTGCGCTGGCCAGTCCTGCGGCAATCAATCCGAGCGAATGATAGAAATGATAGTCGACGGCGGTGTGATAGGTGGCCAGCAGGGCTGGCTCGAGGCGGGCTTTCAGAACATGGGCGCCAAATGCGCCGAGCATCACAGCCAGCAGGGCCGCAAGGCAACCACCGGCGAATAGAAATCGTCCTTGTTTGCTCATCACTGGCCCTGCTTGGCGGGTGGATCCGGCTCGTATAATACCGGTGCCGACTGCGCTGTTCGCAGCGGATTCATTCCTGGCATATCAAAACCGCCAGTCACAGCTGACAAAGGAAAAGGGGGACAGCATGTCCGAGAAAGTCGTCATTAATACGGTCGAAGAACTCAAGAGCATGGTCGGCAAGGAGATTGCCGTGGGGCGTTGGCTCACCATCACCCAGGATCTCATCAACAAGTTTGCCGAGGCCAGCGGGGATTACCAGTGGATCCACGTCGACGTCGAGCGCTGCGCCAAGGAATCGCCGTTCAAGACGACGATTGCCCACGGCAATCTCACCTTCTGCGTGCTGTCATCACCCCAGCGCAATGCCGACATCGAACTGCCGCCGGCCAAGATGGGTGTCAATTACGGTGTCAACAAGATCCGCTACACCGGCGTCGTGCCGGTCAACTCGCGCATCCGCGCCCGCTACAAGCTGCTCGATGTCAAGGACGTGGATGCCAAGACCATCCTCGTCAACTGGGGTGTCACCGGTGAGCGCGAAGGCTCCGACAAGCCAGTGCTGATCGCGGAATGCCTGTCACGCCGCGTCAGCGCCTGAAGCTCACTGCAGGAAGCGCCGGCCCCCTGCCTGCTGGCCTGATCCCGTGAATACATCCCGCTGGATCAAGGGCAGGGTTGCAGCCCGCCGGCAATGGACCGGCAACCTGTTTTCCCTGATGGTGGAAGCCGGTCCCATCCCCTTCGAGGCCGGGCAGTTCATCAAGATCGGTCTGGCCTGCGTCGACGGCATCAGCCTTCCCGCCGGTGATGAGGGCATCCTCGGCCGGCCCTATTCCTTCGTCAATCCGCCGCAGGACCCCCTGCTCGAATTCCTCTGTGTGGAGGTGCCCGGTGGACCGCTCAGCCCGCGCCTGGCCACGCTGAAGCCTGGCGAGGAAATCCACGTGGCACGCCAGCCAGCCGGCTTTCTCGTGCTTTCCGAGATTCCCGACGTTGACACGCTCTGGATGATCAGCACAGGAACCGGCATCGGTCCTTTCCTGTCCATACTGAGGACAGAGGTGCCCTGGCGGCGCTTTCGCCAGATTGCGCTGGTCCAGGGCACGCGTCAGCTTGCCGAACGCAGTCACCGTGAGGTCATCGATGCCATCCGTCTACAGCACCCGCAGCAGTTCCGCATGGTGTCCCTGGTCACCCGGGATGCGCTTCCATCGGCTGGCGGTGGCGACGCGCTGCTGCAAGGGCGCATACCGGCAGCCATTGCCGATGGAAGGCTGGAGGCCGCCGCTGCCGCACAGCTGGCACCGGACAGTTCGCACGTCATGCTGTGCGGCAACCCGGCCATGATTGCCGAAGTCGCCGACCTGCTCAAGGCCCGGGGCATGCGCCGGCATCGCCGTCGCACACCCGGCCACATCACCGTGGAGAACTACTGGTGAAGTTCACCTGGCGCAGAGGGCGATCAGTGGCGCTGCTCATGCTCACCACGCTCCTTTGTGGCTGCAGCGCCGTGCGTTTCACCTATAACAACGCCGATCTGGTGGCGCGCTACAAGGCGTCCGAATACGTCGAATTTACCCCCGAGCAGGTGGAACAGTTCCGCGCGCGTTTTGCCGGCTTTCACCAGTGGCACCGCAGCACCGAACTGCCGGGCTATATCGAATTGCTCAAGGATGTGGGCGGCCGCGTTGGTCGCGGGCTCAGGCAGGATGACGTCGCCTGGGCTGTTGCCTCCACCCGAAGCCTGTATAGACGGCTCACCGCCGCCGCTGCGCGCGACGCCGGTCCCTTGCTGGTCGGCCTGGATGTGGAACAGCTGCAGCAGGTCGAGAAGCGCTTTGCGGAGAACAACCGCCGCTTCGCACGTGACAACCTCGAAGGTGATCCGCGCCGCCAGCATGAAAAACGCGCAAAGCAGCTGGAGGACCATTTCCGGGAGTGGACCGGGCGGCTCACCGATCAGCAGCGCGAGCGCATTGCCCGCTTCGCCGACGATTATGGCCGCATCCGCGCCGTGCGATTCGAGGACCGCAAGCACACACAGCAGGCATTCCTGGCACTGCTCCGCGCCGAGCGCGACCCGCTGCGCATGTCACAGCGGGTGGCGGCACTGTTTTCGGATCCGGATGAAGGCCGCACACGCGAGTATCGTGAGGCCATGAGCCAGTTTGAAAGCCGGCTTGCCGGCCTCATTGTCGACATCGATCGCATGCTCACGCCCGAGCAGCGCACGCGCGCCATACAAAAACTGCAATCCTATTCAGCTGACCTCGTCGAACTGCATCGCCCCGGGGCATCGGTTGCCGCCACAGTCATTGCCCTGACTGCAGCCATGCCTGGTTACTGACAGGCTGGCGGATGTGCTGCCACGTGGCATGCGCTGGATTCCTGCTGGTCATATCCCTGTTGAAATAAGCAACACGGGAAGTTCGGACTTGCGGGATCCACTTGCTGGAAGGGCCGGGTGGGGAGCGGCCTGGGCGCCTTGAACAACACCGGGGGCCGGTGCGCCGCCGGGGAGGCGGAGAGCCGGACTGCAGCAAGAGCGGCAGCCCGGACTTGCGGAATTACTTGAGGTGCTTGTTGACCAGTTTGGTCATCTCGAACATCGATACCTGCTTCTTGCCGCCGAAGATTTCCTTCAGCTTCTCGTCTGCATTGATGTTGCGCTTGTTCTTTGTGTCCTGCAGTTTGTTCTTCTTGATGTAGATCCAGATCTTCTTGGTGACCTCGGTACGCGGCATTGCGCTGGTACCGATGACTGCGCCCAGGGCGGCGGTCGGGGTCATTGGCTTCATGAATGCTGCATTTGGCTTCCGCTTTGCGGCTGCCTTTTTCGCCGGCTTCTTGCTTACTGCTTTTTTCTTGGTGGCCATACTTACTCCCTCCAGATCAATTGCGGGGTCGGTGAAAGAAATGCACGCTCTGTCTCTGTGCGCGCTGAGAATGCTTCAACGCCGTGGCATTGTCAACGGCTGCAAGGGCTATTTCAAAGTAATTTTCCCTCTGAAAATGCAGAATTCCACAAGCCATGCTGCGTGCCGCAAGCATGCTCATGCCTCGTCCGGGCGCATTGCCTGCTTGTCCTATAATCC
>CAIPGJ010000689.1 GCA_903864555.1 uncultured Pseudomonadota bacterium
ATGTCCACCTCGAATTCCAGCGGCACGTTCACCGGCACCAGGTCGATCAGCGGTTCGGCTGCGCGCAGCACCGTACCCGGACTGCGGGCGCGTACGTTGAGCACTACGGCATCGGCCGGGGCGGTGAGCTGGATCAGCGACACGGCGCGGTTCACCTTCTTCATCGACTCGGCCAGGCGTGCCTGCTCGCGAGCGGCCATCACCAGTTCCTGGTTGATCTTGGCCTGCCAGTCGGAGATGAAAGCGTCGCGCTGGGAGCGCTTGGAGTCGATCTGCGCGCGCAGCGAAGCCAGCGCATTGCGCGAGGAGGACAGGTCACGCTCGGCCTGGGTCTGGGCGCGCAGCGCCTCCAGGTGCTGCAGGCGGAACTGGCCCTCGCGCTGGAACACTTCCTGTTCCTTCTTGTAGAACGCCTCGCGCACCCTGGTGATGTCGCGCAGCACTGCGAGCTGGCGCTCCAGGTCGCCCGATTCCTGCTGGCGCGCGGTGATCTGCGCCTCGAAGCCGCGGATGTCATCATTGTGCTGGACCACCGTGGACTGCAACTGCGCGCTGCGACTGGTGTAGAGCGCGCGCTGCAGGTCGTTCTCGGCGCGGTCGGTGGAGAAGGCCTTGCTGCCGGCACGCTTGCCCATTTCGGCCTCGAGCCGGCGCATCTGCGCCTCGATGGAAGCCAATGCGGACCGTGTCGACTCCTGGTCGGCGGCGGACACCGTGGGGTCGAGCGTGGCCAGCAACTGGCCGGCCTTGACCAGGTCGCCGTTGTTCACGTGCACCTCGCGCAGGATGCCGCTGTCAAAGGGTGCAGCCACGATGTTGGGCACCGTGGTGATCACCTTGCCCATGCCGGTGACGGTGAGGTCGGTGAAGGCGAAGGCGGTCCAGATGCCCACCACAGTGAAGAACACCACGATGGCGTACCCGGCCATGCGGATGCCCAGGGGCACGCCTTCCTGCTCGATCTGCACGAAGTCCGGCTCGAAGGCGGAGACTTCGGCGGCCTGCCGTTTGGCGTGGCCGATGCCCAGCAGGCCGCGCCGACCGCCGCGTTCGGGGTCATCCTGGTTCTTGAAGCTGGAGAGCAGCCGCGACTGCGCCTCGGGCACCATGCCGGCCAGGCGCTTCATGGTGAGCAGTGCGAATTCGCTGTCGGACTGCAACAGGCGGGTGAAGCCAACCCGGTCGATGATCTGCAGCACCACGTCGGTCTTGGCCACCGCGGAGGCCGCGCGCGGGTTGGCGGTGATCAGCGACATCTCGCCGAACATATCCCCCTCGCCCAGGGTGCGCAGCACCACGGCCTGTTCAGTGGCACCGGCCTTGAGGATGTCCACCTCGCCTTCGCGCAGCACGTAGGCGATTTCGCCTATGCTGCCCTCGGCGAAGATCATTTCGCCGCGGTGGAAGGCCTGCAGTAGCACCTCGGGTTCGGATAGACCGGACACGGCCGGCAGATTGGGATCGACCATGTCAGCCCCTCAGGTGCGGGTTCTGGGTGTACCAGAGCGTCTGGTACACCTCGCAGCGCTGGACCAGGGTCGCATGCGGTGCGAAGTCGACGATCCGGCCGGCATCCAGGACCAGGATGGCGTCCATGTCGGTCAGATTGGTCAGGCGGTGGGACACGTTGAACACCGTGCGCCCGGCGGAAATCTTCGGGAAGTTGTCGCGGATGATGGCTTCGCTCTCCGGGTCGAGGGCGCTGGTGGCCTCGTCCAGGATGAGGATGCGCGGGCGCATCACCAGGGCGCGCGCCAGGGCGATGCGCTGCTTCTGGCCGCCGGACAGGTTGGCGCCGTCTTCCTCGATCATGGTGTCGTAGCTTTTCGGCAGGTGCTCGATGAACTCGGCCGCGCCGGCCAGTTGCGCCGCCTGGATGACGTCCTCCAGGCCGGCCTCGGGGCGTGCCCGGGCGATGTTCTCCTTCACCGTGCCCTTGAACAGGAAGCTGCGCTGCAACACCACGCCGACATTCATGCGCAGGTGCATCAGGTCGTATTCGCGGATGTCGCGCCCGTCAATGCGCAGCACGCCGCCGCCGGGATAGTGCAGGCCCTGGATCAGGCGCACCAGAGTGCTCTTGCCCGAACCGGAGCGACCGACCACGCCGATCTTCTGGCCGGGTTGGATGTCCACGCTGATGTTGTCCAGCGTGGGCGCGCCCTCGGCGGTGTAGCGGAACATGACGCGGTCAAAGGTGACCTGGCCCTGGACGGCGCTGGTGATGCCGCCCTTCCTGTTGCGCTCGCTGCGCCGGTTGAGCAGGCCCGAGAGCATGCGCACCGACAGCGCCGCCTGCTGGTACTTGTTGATGAGGCCCACCATCTGCACCAGCGGTCCGGTGACACGCTGGGCCAGCATGTTGAAGGCAATCAGCGCGCCGATGGTGATGCTGTTGTTGAAGAACAGCAGCGTGCCGGCCCAGATCACCACCACGGACATGGAGCGCATCAGGAAGCCGGACACTTCGGAGGTCAGCGTCGACAGGCGACCCACCTCGAACTGCATGCGCACCGCCTGGGCCGAGCGGTCCAGCCAGCGGCGGTGCTGGAAGGGCTCCAGGGCCAGGGTCTTCACCGTCTCCATCCCGCTGATGGTCTCCATCAGGATGGACTGCTTCTCGCCCTCGACTTCATAGAGCTTGGCCAGGCGTGTCTTGTACGGGCGGACGCCGACCACCGAATTGACGGCGATCAGCGCGGCGAACACCAGCACGATACCGAGCAGCTCCAGGGAGAAGAAGGCCAGCACCGGAATCAGGATCACCAGCGAGGTCAGCTCGATCAGCGTGAGCAGCAGCGAGCCGGTGAAGAACTCGCGGATCTGCGAGGTCTGCTGCATGTGCTTGACCAGGATGCCCGCAGGGCTGGACTGGAAGAAGGACAGCGGCAACGACATCAGGCGCTGGTAGGAAAAGCCCGCCGCCCGGATGTCGATCTTGCTGGTGGCATACAGCAGCAGCGTGCTGCGCACATAGCCCAGCACACCCTGGAACAGCATGGCGAACATCACCCCGGCAAACAGCACATGCAGGGTGTCTTCGCTGTGAAAGGTCACCACCTTGTCCAGCACGATCATGGTGAAGATTGCCGGCACGAAGGTGAGCACATGCAGCACCAGCGCGATCAGGCCCACCTGCATGAACAGCGGCTTGAGCGCCATCACCTGGTCGACGAACCAGCCGAAGCCGAACTTCTCGCTGGCCGGGTCCTCGGCATTGCGCGCCGAACGGATCAGGATGACGCGGCCGGACCAGCGCGCCTCGAAGCGCTCCCGGTCAACCGGGATGAGCTCGATCTCGGCCGACAGCGGATCGAGCACCATGACCTGCTCTTGGCCGGCATCGTCCTTCTTCATGCCGACCAGCACCACGGAAAAGCCGTTGGACAGACGGGCGATGACCGGAAAGGCCTGCCCTGCCCCGCTCAACTGCGACCAGCTGAGCCGGGTGGCCTTCACCTCCAGGCCGGATTCCCGGGCCAGGGTGACCATCACCTCCTCGGACACCTCCGGCTCGGAGATGGCGTGCTCGCGCTTGAGCCTCTCCACGGTGAGTTCCACGCCATGCTGTCGCGCGACCAGAACCAGGCACTGAAGTGCGGTATCCATCAGGATTTCAAACCATGCTCGATTTCATCACTCCGGGTGCCCTCGCCGCCCTTGCGGCCGGCAATGGCTAGACAGTGTGCCTCCGGGGCGCGCTGCGCCGCCGGAGGCACTGCCAGAACTGGCAATCAGAAGTTGGGGGACTTGCCGGCCTTGGCGGCAGGGGCTGCCTTGGCGGCTGCCGGAGCAGCGGCAACAGCAGCAGGGGCGCCATCACGACGCTGCAGCAGACCCTTGTCCTGGAGCTGCTTGACCACTTGCTCGAAGGCGGTGTAGGTCAGCACGAAGGCTTCGGGCGAGAGCAGCACGCGGTGGCTCAGCTCACGGGGAGGGCGACCATCCTTGTCCTTGGCGCCAGCGGTGTAGTTGTAGAAATCAACCCGTACCACGCCCGAGGTGATCGAGATCTCTTCTACGCCATCACAGTATTTCTGTTCCATGTCATGCTCCTGTTAGGTTATCTGCTTAAGCTTGGCGGTGCCCTGCACCACCAAGCTGTCCATCAATGGCCATCGGCAGAAGACCGGACTGGCCGGCTTCCGCCTCCCTTGCTGATTACTGCTTGCCTGCGGGATCAGCCGGCTGGTTTGCCTGGACGCTGGCCTGGCGCATCTGGTTAGCCACCTGGTTGAGGAAGTCCACCATGCCGAAGAACTGCGGCGCACCAATGGCGATGCGGCACACGGTCTCGCGACGCATGCTGACCGGCGAGGAATCGATGGCCAGCGTGTAGAAATTCAGTTTCAGGACCGGGCCGGACACGTTCATGCCGTGAATGCCCTCGACATAAAACTCCGGATCACCGGCCGCCTGCCCTACGA
>CAIPGJ010000690.1 GCA_903864555.1 uncultured Pseudomonadota bacterium
ACCAGGGCTGGGATGCCGGCAAGAACAGCTATCGCCAAGTGAACGAACAGGACCGCCAGTGGCTGCTGGGCCAGCTCAATGTCGTGAAGGACCAATACCGCCTGCCGGTGCTGGCCATTGATTACGTATCACCACAGCGTCGCGAACTGGCGCGTGACACGGCGAAACGCATTGCGCAGCTGGGCTTCATCCCCTGGGTGACCAACCCCGCCCTGGACAGCCTGGGGGTCGGGGCCATCGAAGTGATGCCGCGCAAGATCCTGATGCTCTATGAAAGCGTGCCGGGCTCGACCCAACTCACCTTCGAGCCGGCGCTGCGCTACCTGACCATGCCGCTCAATTACCTCGGCTACACAGTGACCCACCGGGACATCCGGCAGCCGCTACCCGACCATCCGCTCACCGGACGCTACGCTGGCATCGTCACCCTGTTCGCCTCCAACGTGGTGGATCCTAGCGTCACCACCTTTCTCAAGTCCGCCCTCGATCAAGACATGAAAGTTGCCTTCCTCGGCACCCTGGGCGTCACACGCGGCGATGCCCTGAAGAAGCTGCTCGGACTGGATAGCGCCACCGCCGATGCCGCGCAGGCTCGCGTCAGCATCGAGACCCGGGATCCGCTCATCGGTTTCGAGGCCCAGCCCCTGCCCGACCGCCGCAGCTTCTTTCCACTGGCTGCCACCGGCGGGCGCAGCCTGCTGAAGCTGCGCAACGACATCGGCCAGACCATGGACGCAGCCGCCTTCATGCCCTGGGGCGGCTATGCCCTGCCGCCCTACAGCCTGATGCAGTTGCCCGCCGGCAAAGGCGAGCGCTGGGTGGTGCAACCCATCGATTTCCTGCGCAGCGCCCTGGCCCTGCCCGACATCCCGGTGCCGGATGTCACCACCGAGAACGGACGCCGGCTGATGCTGGTGCATATCGACGGCGACGGTTTTGCCAGCCGGGCGGAGCTGCCCGGCACGCCCTACGCGGGCGAGGCCATGCTGCGCGAACTGCTGGAGAAATACCGGGTGCCCACCACGGTCTCGGTAATCCAGGGTGAAATCGCCCCCAATGGCCTCTACCCCAAGGACTCCCCGGCGCTGGAAGCCATCGCCAGGCGCATCTTCGCCCTGCCGCACGTGGAGATCGCCAGCCACTCCTATTCCCACCCCTTCTTCTGGCAAAAGCTGGAGAACGACAGGAAGAGCACCACGGCCGAACCCTACAACCTGACCTTGCCAGGCTACCGCTTCAACATCCAGACCGAGGTGAACGGTTCGCTCGACTACATCAATTCGCGCCTGGCGCCGCCCGGCAAGCTGGCGCGCATGTTCCTCTGGACCGGCGACTGCAATCCCGGGGAGGACTCCATCGAGCAGACTCTTTCGGCGGGGGTGTTCAACATGAACGGGGGAGAAACCTCGATCACCCGCGCCGAGAACTCGCTCACCCTGGTGTCGCCGGTGGGTATCCGCAAGGGCGATCACCTGCAGATCTACGCGCCCAACCAGAACGAAAATGTCTACACCAACCTGTGGACCGGCCCCTACTACGGCTACGAGCGCGTCATCGAGACCTTCGAGCTCACCGAGCAGCCCTGGCGCCTCAAGCCGGTCAATGTCTACTACCACACCTATTCGGCGACCAAGCGCGCCTCGCTCGCCGCGCTGCATCGCGTCTATCAATGGGCCAGCCGCCAGCCGGTGCTGAACATCTACGCCTCCGAGTACGCCGCCAAGGCCCTCGATTTCATGCGCATGACCGTGGCACGCAACCTGACGGGCGACTGGGTCACACGCAGCAGCGGAAACCTGCGCACCCTGCGTATCGCCGCGGGAGTCCATGCGCTGCCTGCAGCCAGCACCGGCGTGGCCGGCTATGCCCGGCACAACGACCAGCACTACATCCACCTCACCGGCGCCGAAGCGCGCATCAGCACTGCCAGCCAGCCAGCCGCCTCGCCTTACCTCGTCGATGCCAACGCACCCCTGGAAAGCGCGGGCAGCGAGGCTGCCGGCATCAGCCTGGTGTTCAATGCACGCATGCCGCTTTCCTTCACCCTGGCCAATGCGCAGGCCTGCAGCGTGCGCTCGGGCAACCAGCGGCTTGCCGCCGTGCCCGGCAATCCCTTGCGCTATGAAACGAAACTGGATGGAAGAACGACGATCACCGTCAGTTGCGCTCGCTGAACCCCTGCGCGGGCGTGCCCGCCTGGTGTCGCCCTGGGCGCTGGCAGGCCTGACCGCCGGCGTGCTGCTGACCCTGTACCTGCTTTATCCGCGGCAGACGCTGCTGGAGGGCCTGTTCGCCAGCGGCGGCGGCGATGCACTGAATGCCGATTACATCGCCGCCATGCTGCGCAATGAACCGGGCAACCTGGAACTGCGCCTGCTGCTGGCCGAAAAGCGCCACGCACTGGGCCAGCCGGCGCTGGCGCGCGAAGTACTCGAACCGGTGCGCCTGTCGCAGGACGCCCTGCTGCGCCGGCGCATGAACCTGCTGGAACTGGCCATACTGGAGTCGGAAGCAAAGACAGCCACTGGCGCCGCGCTCGAAGCGGCGCGTGCGAGCCAGCGCGAACAGCTCACGCGCTTCGCCGAAGAGGAATGGGCGCCGGCGCAACTGACCGAATTTGCCCGGCGCGCGCGTGCCCTGGACATGCCGGCACTGACTATCCGGTTCGACCAGGCCCTGGAACGATCCATCCTCGCCGCCTCGCCGCGCTGGCTGGCCGAATCAGGCGATGCAGCACTGGGTTCGGGCGACTATCGCCGCGCGGCACGCCTGTATTTCCTCGCCCGGGAACGCGCCGGCAGCACCGACCAGCAACGCGAGTACTTCCTCAAGGCCCTGGCGATACTGCGCTCGGGCAACCTGCTCAAGGAAGCCCTCACGCAAGCCGATGCCCGCATCGGCAACCTGCAGAATGACGAGCAGACCCTGGCCTGGCTGGCGCGGCTGGCCCTGGCCGCCGGCGACCCGCAGCGGGCACAGGTCTATGTGAAGCGCATGCTGCGCCTGTCGCAGGCAGCGCCGGCACCAGGACGCAGCGAGGGGCCCCTTGCGGCTTTCATCGGCACGACACTCGATCGGCTGATTCCGTCGGCCCAGGCGGCCGAGGCAGCCGGCGGGGCGGGTACCCGTGCGGCGACAAGTCCGGGCAACAGCTCAGCCAACAACGCGGCCAACAGCGCGGGCACCGCCTCCCCCACGGCTGCCGGCAACACCGGCATGCGTCCCTACGATGAACCGTTGTATGGTCTGGCCTTCGAAGTCTTCCTGGCCAATGGCAATGTCGGCGATGCACGCCGCGTCGCTGAAGCGGCCGTGAAACAGCGTCCCGATGACATGGCCTGGCGCCGCCGGCTGGCCCAGACCTCCGAATGGGACAGCAAGCCCCAGGACGCGCTGGTGCAATGGCTGGCCCTGGCCCGGCGCAGCCACACCGATGAAGCCTGGCAGGCGGTGCTGCGCCTGGCCCCCGGCCTGCAGGAAGAGGAACCGCTGCTGGAGGCCTGGCTGCGCGAAGCCAGCCGGCGCGAATTGCACCTCGAAGAATGGAAGCGCCTGCTCGAGCTGTATGAATCCCTGGGCAAGCCGGCCGAAGGCATCGTTTTTCTCAAAGCCCAGTTCGAACGCCACGGCGGGCGCAACTTCGCCCTGCTCGATCTGGTTGCGACGCTCGAGGAACGCAGCGGCAGGGTCGATGAGGCCATCGCCACGCTGGAACGGATCAGGGTTGCGGAGCCGGCCAATACGGCGCGCGGCGTGCGCCTCGCCTCGCTCTACTTCCTGCGCTCCGATTTCAGCCGCGCCTATGCACTGCTGCGCCCGCTGCAGCAATACGCCACCGGCAAGGATGC
>CAIPGJ010000691.1 GCA_903864555.1 uncultured Pseudomonadota bacterium
AAGAAATACCTTGCATCGACCGAGGGTCTTTTGACGTTGCACTTTCTGCCCGGTTACGCACCTGACTTGAATCCCGACAAGTTGGTGTGGAGCCATGTCAAATGCGCCGGGACCGCACGGCGTCCCTTGCAAAAGGGCGAGAAACTAGGTGACAAAATCGAGAAGCAGCTTGCTGCACTCCAAAAATTGCCGCGTCTCGTTCTTTCATTCTTCCATGCTCCATCTGTCGCCTATATTGGCGACAGATGAGTAATGCTTTGCCGTGGTCATCAGTCCAGCCGCCACGGTTCGCACCAACCGGCCCAGGAGTTTTCCCCCAGCTTGAGGAAGGCCTGGTCGGGATTGCGCCGCACCGAGGTGTCGAAGTGCCAGCGGTTGACCGCTTCGTAGCGCACGCACTTGGCCGGGTCAATGCTGCGCTTCCAGGCCAGGCAGGACAGCACGCTGGTGACGCGCACCGAAGACGCCACGTCCTCCACCAGGTGCACGCCGGTATCGCCGGTATAGACCTCTACCGGGCGCGATCCGGCCGTGCCGGTGGAGACCATGCGCGCCTTGCCGATCTCCATGGCTTCGATGAAGATCATCAGCGAGCGGCCGCCCGCCTGGGCACCGGGTTTCATTTCGCAGACCAGGTCGCGGGCGCGGATCATTTCATTGAGCAGCGGCGTGTTGGCTTGCGCCGCAGCGCTGCACAGTGCCAGGGCAATGGCCGCGGGGGCCAGTCCGGATGCGGGCCGGGCCGCAGTCTTCTCCATGGGCTGCCCCGCGGTCTGTCCTGCAGTCCTTGTTCGGTGCGGTCTAAGCGGTGAGCGCATTGCCCTCGCCCAGGACCCGGGCCGCGCAGTCGGCCAGTGCGTCAGAGGCCAGCGAATCCGGCTGCAGCACCGGCTCGTTGCCGCGAAGGTAATTGTTGTACATGGACTTGCGGTACAGCGGGTCGTAGTGCTTTTCCAGCAGGTCGGTGGTGAGTTCGGTCCAGGCTTGGCGGTCGATGCAGTCCATCCAGTGGTCGATGACTTCATGCGGCTGCAGCCGCGCCAGTTGCTGCAGCCGTGACTTGAGCTGCCCCGGCTGCTCAAGCAGGTGACGGTACTCGACGATGAGGAAGCGCACGCGCTCGGCCAGTGGTGGTTCCACGCGCAGGCCCTGGCCGGCGCGCATGCATTCGATCATGGCATTGGGCAACTGCAGATGGCCGATCTTGCGGCTTTCGGCTTCGACGAACACCGGGCGCGTGCGGTCCAGACGGCGCAGCGCCTGCCACAGCGAAGTCTCGAAGGCCTTCTGTGAAGGTTGTGGGTCGCCGGGCAGGGCCCCCAGCACCGAGCCGCGATGGCGTGCCAGCGCTTCCAGGTCGAGCACCTGTGCGCCCTGGTTCGACAGCGCCTCCAGCAGCCGGCTCTTGGCGCTGCCAGTGGGGCCACAGACGACGCGATAGGTGAACTCGCGCGGCAGAGTCTCCAGATCGACGACCACGGCGCGACGGAATTCCTGGTAACCGCCCTGCAGCGTCGCGGCGCGCCAGCCGATCTCGCGCAGCATGAAGGCGAGCGCACCGGAGCGCTTGCCGCCGCGCCAGCAGTAGACCAGTGGGCGCCAGTTCTGCGGCTTCGTTGAAAACGACTGCTCGATGTGCAGCGCGATGTTGCGTGCCATCAGGGCTGCACCGACCTTGCGTGCCTCAAAGGGCGACACCTGCTTGTACAGCGTGCCCACCCTCGCGCGCTCCTCGTCGCTCAGCACTGCAAGGCTTGCCGCGCGTGGTACATGGTCCAGCGCGTATTCACCGGGCGAGCGCACGTCGATGACATCCTCGAAATCATCGATCTGTGCTACGGTAACGCTGCTTTCCAGTTTCATGCTGCACATGTGGTTTTGAATGCCTTGATGAACTGTTCCTGCTGCATTTTGCAGTGCGCCGGGCGTGCCCTGACGTTGTTTTGCCGGGGCCGACCCATTTTAAGCTCCTCACAACATGACCGCTTCCATGCAATCCAACATTCAGCTTCTGGCCTACAGTCACGGCGGGGGATGAGGCTGCAAGATTGCTCCGGCCGTGCTGTCGGAGATTCTTGCCAATTCCCCGGTCCGCAACCTGCCCAAGGACCTCCTCGTCGGCATTGAGTCCAGTGACGACGCGGCGGTCTATCGCGTCAGCGCCGACCAGGCCATCGTCGCAACCACCGATTTCTTCACGCCCATCGTCAATGATCCGTATGACTTCGGGCGCATCGCCGCGACCAATGCGCTGTCGGACGTCTACGCCATGGGCGGGCGGCCGATCTTTGCCCTGGCGCTGTGCGGCATGCCGCTGGACAAGCTGCCGGTGGCGGCCATCCAGCGCATCCTCGCCGGCGGGGAATCCGTTTGTGCAGCCGCCGGGGTGCCCATCGCCGGTGGCCACTCCATCGACACACTGGAACCCATCTACGGACTGGTGGGCATCGGCCTGGTGCACCCGGACAAGATCAAGCGCAACAACAGCGCCCGGGCGGGCGACGTGCTCATCCTCGGCAAGTCACTGGGTGTGGGCATCCTTTCGGCGGCGCTGAAAAAGGGCCAGCTGTCCGACAAGGGTTATGAGCAGATGATCGCCACCGCCACGCAACTCAATACCGCCGGCCCGGTGCTGGCCGACATGCCCGGCGTGCACGCCATGACCGATGTCACCGGTTTCGGACTGGCCGGCCACCTGATGGAGATGTGCCGCGGTTCGCGCCTCGGGGCGCAATTGCGCTTTGCCGACATTCCGGTGCTGTCCGAGGCGCTCGACTGGGTGCAGCAGGGCACTGCCACTGGCGCCTCTGGGCGCAACTGGGCAGGCTATGGCCATGAGGTGGTGCTGCCCGAGCGTTTTGTCGAGTGGCAGCGCAATATCATCACCGATCCGCAGACCAGCGGTGGCTTGCTGGTGGCCTGCGAGCCATCGATTGCCAACGCAGTGCTGTGGGCGCTGCACCAGTCCGGCTGCAGGTCGGCTGCGGTGGTGGGCGTGATGACCGAAGGACCGCCGGTGCTCACGGTGTCCTGATCCGGAATGAAGGGCCGGCTTGCAGGCGTGTGCAGCATGTGCAGGCTGGCAGCAGGATGTATGAAGTTAGTATCCAGTGATCAGTGATCAGCAGCCAGTGCCCAGCATAAGGTCGCGGCAGCTTGATCGCAGCAGGCAGTACTGCAGGGTGGAGGACCGTAGCATGCAGGCGGATCTCCGCCTCCCGCATATCCCAGGAGGCGTCATGAAAAAGCTGTTCAGGCAGTCCCCGGCGCTGGCCCTGGCCAGCCTCGCGGCGGTGTGTACGCAACCGGTGCTGGCGCAGCGCGCGGTGGACTCCTGGCCGACCCGGCCGGTGACCATCATCATCCCGTTTGCGCCGGGCGGCTCCACGGAGCTGGAGTTCCGGGTGTACGCGAACAAGCTGACCGAGAACATCGGCAAGCCCTTCCTGCTGGATTACAAGCCGGGCGCCGGCACCTTGGTCGGCACGAATTTCGTCGCCAAGGCGGCGCCGGATGGCTACACCGTGCTGGGGACCACCTCGAGTTTTTCGGCCGTGCCGTCGCTATACCCCGACATTCCCTATGACCCGGTGAAGGACCTGGCCCCGGTGAGCCAGATGACCTCCAAGTCCAGCCTGCTGGTCGTTCACCCGTCGGTGCCGTCTGGCAATGCGAAGGAATACTTTGCCTGGGCGAAGGCCAATCCGGGCAAATTGAACCACAGCACCTCCGGCGCAGGCGGCGGCCCGCACCTGCGCGCCGAGTACCTGTACAAGCTGGTGGGCGTGCAGGCCACCTTCGTGCATTACAAGGGCACCGGCCCGATGACCACCGACCTGGTGGCCGGGCGTGTGCATTCGGCCATGACCCTGCCGACGCTCGTTATCCCCTTCATCAACACCGGCAAGCTGCGTGCGGTGGGCAGCACCGGCGCCCAGCGCAACCGCCTGCTGCCGGACCTGCCCACGCTGATGGAGCAGGGCGCCACCGGCTTTGATTATTCCGCCTGGGCCGGCATGTTTGCCCCGGGGACCACGCCAGCGGCCCTGATCCACCGCCTGCAGTTGGAGCTGGTGAAAGTGGCAAAGGCGCCCGAGGTCATCCAGAAGCTCGGCGCCGACGGCAACGACATGGTTGCAGGCACCCCGGAACAACTGGCGAAACTGGTGGTCGCCGATATCGAGCTCACCCGGCGCATGGTCAAGGAGACGGGGATCAAGCTGGAGCAATAGGCCTGTCCGTCGGCGTTCGGTTTCGTGAACGTCGGGCGGGTTTTTTCGGTCTGCCATGGGCGATGCGCCTTCCGGCTTGGGCGGTGCGCCTTTCGGTTATAGTCGCGCCACCATGCACGCGGCGCGGCATCCAGCCCGCACCGGCAAGACAAGGAGAACCCAGTGACCACGGCGCGCCCAAGTGTCTACCGACGCGACAAGCTGCTCAGGCTGTTCGATCCGAAAAGTATCGCTATCATCGGCGCGTCGACCAATCCGGGATCCTTCGGTGCGCGCACGCTGGAGAACCTGCGCGAGTACACCGGACGCATCGACCTGGTGAATGCCAAATATGACCGTGTCGGCGAGCGCATCTGTTATCCCTCGGTGACGGCCCTGCCGGAATCGCCGGACTGCGCACTGATTGCGGTGGGCCGCGAATGGGTGGAGCCCATCGTCGAGGAGTGCGTGGCGAAGAACGTCGGCGGCATCATGATCTACGCCTCGGGCTACAGCGAAACCGGCAAGGCCGAGCGTATCGCCCAACAGCAACGCCTCACCGATATCGCCGAACGTTCCGGCATTCCCATTGTCGGCCCCAACTGCATGGGCGGATTCAACTACCTGTCCAGTGCCATCACCACCTTCGTCACCTCGATGAAGCCGGCGCCGGTGGGCGCCAAGTCGATCGGCGTGGTCAGCCAGTCGGGGGCGCTCAGCATTTCGCTGTCGCAGGCGATCGAGACCGGGGTTTCCATCAGCCACATCCTGCTGTCGGGCAATTCCTGCGACATCGATGTTGCCGATGCCATCAGCTTCCTTGCCGACGAGCCGGCCTGCCAGGCCATTGCCTGCGTGTTCGAGGGCATGCCCGATCCTTTGCGCATGCTGCAGGCGGGTGAGATTGCGCGTGCGGCCAACAAGCCGGTGGTCGTGTGCAAGCTGGCCACTGGCGAGCACGGCGCTGCGGCTGCGGTGTCGCACACCGGCTCGCTGGCCGGCTCCAACGCCGCCTACAGGGCCTTGTTCGAGCGTGCTGGCATGATGGTGGTGGAGGACTTCGAGGCGCTGGTCGAGGCTGCGGCCTTCTTTACCAAGGTGCCACCGCTGAAGGCCAAGGGCGTGGCCTATATCACCGGTTCGGGCGGCGCCGGCATCATGGCTGCGGACAAGGCCGAAATCCATGGCGTGCCCATGCCGCAGCCGGGCGAAGCGGCAAAGGCCGTGCTGGTGGCCACCATCCCCGAGTTCGGTTCGCCGCGCAATCCCTGCGATGTCACCGCCCAGGTGGTGTCCAACCCGGAGATGCCGCGCATCTGCGCCGAGGCCCTGCTGGCCGATGAGCAGTACGGCACGCTCATCTTCAATGTGGGCAGTGCCGGGGAACGGACGAAGTCGAGCATCGAGACCATGGGCGCGCTGGCGCAACAGTACGGCAAGCTGGCCGTGGCCTCCTGGATAGGTCAGTGGAGCGATGGCCCGGGCAGTCGCGAGGCGGCCCAGCATCCAGACCTGGCATTGTTCCGTTCGCCGGACCGGCTGTTTGCCGCACTGGCAGCCTGGCATCGCCGTGAAGACCGCAAGCAGGTCGGCCCGCGCAATCCCATCCGCGTTTCGCCACAGGCCGCGGCCCAGCAGGCGGCGGATCTCATTTCACGGGCGCCGAGCAATACGCTCACCGAACGTGAAGCCAAGGCGGTGCTTGCGCTGTATGGCGTGCCGGTGATCGGCGAGCGCCTGGTGCGTGACGGTTCGGCTGCCGTCACCGCGGCCACCGTGCTGGGCTTTCCGGTGGCACTCAAGGTCGAGTCGCCCGACATCCCGCACAAGACCGAAGCCGGGGTGATACGCCTCAACCTGAAAAGCGAAGCGGATGTGCGTTCGGCCTTCGATGCGGTGATGAAGAATGCCGCGAAGGCGGCACCCGAGGCGAAGATCAATGGCGTGCTGGTGCAACCCATGGCGCCATCCGGCCTCGAAATGATGGTGGGCGGACGCATCGATCCGCAGTTCGGCCCGCTTATCGTGACAGGGTTGGGTGGCGTGATGGTGGAGCTGATGAACGACACGGCGCTCGACCTGGCGCCGGTCACTGCTGCGGAGGCGCGTGCGATGCTGGACAAGCTGCGCGGCCAGAAGGCGCTGGCGGGCTTTCGCGGCCTGCCCTCAGTGGATCGCGACAAGCTCACGGACATCATCGTGCGGCTGTCGGAATTCGCCACCGATCAACGCGGGCTGATTGCCGAATTCGATGTCAATCCGCTGATCTGTGCCGGGGACCGTATCGTTGCGGTGGATGCGCTGATCGTCAGGAAGGGTTGAGACGTCGCGGACGGACTGGATTGACCGGGGTTCTTTCCGGTCAGAACAGGTGCACGGCCGTCGGTGCAAAGGCCCCCAGCAGGCAGAACACGATTCCCAGCAAGCCCAGTCCACCGCCTATCCAGGTCAACGCCACCATGCCGGTGATGATGGAGGCCGAAGCCAGCACGATGGCGATCTGCACCGCCGCGGAGGCGATTTCGTACTGGTGGTAGGCGGCCAGCAGGCGGTCGCGCTTTTCCTCCGCCTTTTTGGCCTTTTCGGCCAGTTCCTTGCGACCTTCGCCGGTGTCCGGCTCGGATTGGTAACGGGCCGCTGTCTTGCGCCAGTCATCGATCTGCTTGCGTGCAGACGGGTCGGCCAGTGCCCCAGGGAATACCGTCAGCAGGTCGGCAGCTGCATTCACCGAGGTCTGGCGGATGGCCTTGGCCTGGAAGAAGGCCCACAGGTTGGAGGCCTCGATATTGGCGCCCAGGGCTTCGGTCTGGGTGGCTTTGCCCAGGGTCTCCGAAAACGCCAGGACAAGCGCCAGCACGGAAATGAGCAGGGCGATTTTCTTGTTGGAAGCATCGATGTGGCCATGGCCTGCTGACATGTGGTTCCCCTGATATTTAAGCGAATGGGCAGGGGCGATTGTAGGGCAAGCTGCGGCCGGCGACCGCCAGGACCTGGACAGGCCCGTCTCAGAGCAGCGGCTTGAGCGCGATCCAGACGTTCTCCAGCAGGCGTGGCTGGGCGGCTGCCGTGGGGTGCAGCTGATCGGGCTGGAACAGGTCCGGCTTGTCTGCCATGCCCTCGAGCAGGAAGGGCACCAGCGGCAG
>CAIPGJ010000692.1 GCA_903864555.1 uncultured Pseudomonadota bacterium
CGCACTGCCTGGGCGACTGACATCTACGCTGCCATCTCCACGCTGGAAATCGCGGCCACACCGGAGAACTTCTGCGCCGCCATCGCCATCATTGGCCAGGAGTCCGGGTTCCAGGCAGACCCCGTGGTGCCGGGGCTGGCCGGCATTGTCCGCAAGGAGCTGGAACGCCGACGCGAGGCCGCAGGCATTCCGGGCTTCGCCCTGGAGGCGGCGCTGGCCCTGCCTTCCACCAATGGCCGCAGCTATGGCGAGCGCCTGGCCGCGGTGCGCACCGAGAAGCAGTTGAGCGAAATCTATGATGATTTCATCGGTCGTGTGCCCTTCGGGAAAACGCTGCTGGCCGACCGCAATCCGGTGCGCACCGGCGGCCCCATGCAGGTGAGCATTACCTGGGCCGAAAGCCACAGCGCCGATAAGCCCTATCCCTATCCGATGACGGGCCCGGTACGCCAGGAGGTGTTCACCCGGCGCGGCGGGGTCTACTTCGGCATTGCCCACCTGCTGGACTATCCGGCAACGTATGCGCGGCCGATGTACCGCTTTGCCGATTTCAATGCCGGGCACTATGCCAGCCGCAACGCCGCCTTCCAGCAGGCGGTGAGCGAGTTGTCCGGTGTGCCACTCGCGCTCGACGGTGACCTGCTGCGCTACGACGACGGGCGCCCGCTGCCCGAACCCGGCAGCACCGAACGCGCCTTGCGCGTGCTGGCGAAACGCCTGGACCTGGGCGAGGAGGCCATCCGCCGCGACCTGCGCGAGGAGAAGTCACAGGACTTCGAAAAGACGCGGCTGTATGCCCGCGTGTATGCCCTGGCGGACAAACTGGCCGGCAAGCCTGCGCCGCGCGCAGTGCTGCCGCAGATTCCCCTGAACAGCCCGAAGATCACGCGCAAACTCACCAGCGAGTGGTTTGTCGGCCGCGTGCAGGACAGGCATCAGGCCTGTCTGAAGCGTGTGCAGTAGCGAGTTGACGCGTCGCCTGCCCGGTTGAGTGGGACTGTGCTGGGGAAGCCCTGTAAGCCCGGGTGAACATCCCGGTCACCCCTATGAATGTGCTTTGAAAAACAGGTCTTTCAGGGCGCCCTCAGCGTCCAATGATGATGCGTTCGGCATCCATGGCGGTGCCCTCGCCGACCACACCACTCACGGTCACTGCTGCGCCGGGCTTGAGCGCCCGGCGGTCCGCATCGACGTAAGTGAGGATTTCCGCATCGGGACGGATGACGATCTTCTGCTCGCCGTCCTTATATTTCACTGTGAGCACCTGCCCGCTGATCTGGGTGACGGCGGTCTCGACCGTGGCATTGGTCATGGTGGTGCCGGGCCTGTCCCAAGGGCGGTGGCCCTCGCCCTGGCCGCGCATGGCTTCGGGGAAGATCATCACGCGTATCGCCTGCTGGCTGCCATCGGCCTGCGGCATGGCGCCCACGCCGAGGAAGCTGCCGGGCCGGATGTCGGCGAGGGTGGCGCTGACCTGCGTGTAGAGCCGCGTGGTCGGTGTCAGGTTCACCGCCAGTTGCCCCTGCACGCCGCCCAGGACCAGTACCGTGCCGGTCATGGTTTCGACCTTGCCACTCACGCGCGCAGTGCGCCCCTGGGCCCAGCTCTGGCTGATGGCAAACAGGCTGATGGTGGCGATCAGCAGCAGGCGGTGGAGCAGGGGGCGGATCAGCGGCAGGTGTGCGGGCATGGCAGGTTCCTGTTCGGCATGGGGTAGGGGTGTGCCACACCCGGCCGAGGGGGCGTAGCAGGGGTGCAGTATGCGCGTGCTGCCCGCGGCGCTGTCTTGCAGCGGGCTTGCCGCGCCAGCCCCGCTGCCGATTCGCCCTGCGGGGTTGCTGATGCACTGGATTGCATTGATAATAAAATGACGCTTAATCCAATAATGAAAAGGCTATATATTCGGATTTGATCATTTTCCATCCTTTGAATCTTGTCGGTCGAGCCACTTGCCGGGAATGCCGGCGGGTGGGGTTTGCGTGTCCTGGCACACGCTGACGCGTCGGCAAGGCTTGCTCTAAAATCCCGGCACGCACGATGCAGGCTGTTTCAACAAGCAGTCTGAATCGCCTGTGACATCCATCATGTGACATCCATCCTGAGGATTCCCCATCATGTTGCCCCGACTCATTGCATGCTCCGCGCTGGCATTCAGCGCCGTGCTGGTTTCCACGACGTCCGCGCAGGCGCAGTCCGCGACTGCGGCGTATCCCGCCAAACCCATCCGCATGATCATTCCCTTTCCGCCGGGAGGCGGCACCGACATCCTGGCGCGGCTGGTGGCGGCGCAACTCACCGAGCATGCGAAGTGGAACGTCATCGCCGACAACAAGGCGGGTGCGGGCGGCACCATCGGCATCACCGAAGTGGTGCGTGCGGCGCCCACCGGCTACGACATCGTGCTCGGGCAGAAGGACAACCTGGTCATCGGGCCCTGGCTGTACAAGAACCTGCCCTGGGATCCGACCAAAGACCTGATCGCGGTGGCGCATGTGGCCTATACGCCGGTGATCATCGCCACCAGCATGACCTCGAAGTTCCGCACCCTCGCCGACGTGGTCACGGCCGCGCGCAGCGCACCGGACACCATCACCTATGGCTCCCCGGGCAGCGGCACCTCCATCCATCTCGCGGGTGACCTGTTCGGCCGTGCTGCCGGCATCACGCTGAAGCATGTGCCCTACAAGGGTTCCAGCCCCGCGCTCATGGACGCGCTGGCCGGCAACGTCGACCTGCTGTCCTCCTCGCTGCCCTCGGCCATGGGCCAGATCAAGGGCGGCAAGCTGCGGCCGCTGGCGCTGACCTCGGCCAAACGCAGTTCCTCCCTGCCGGATGTGCCCACGGTGGCCGAGTCGGGCTACAAGGATTTCGATGTCAGCACCTGGTATGGCGTGTTTGCACCGGCTGGCACGCCTGCGCCCATCGTGGTCACGCTCAACACCGAGATCAACCGGTTGCTGGCGCGCACCGACATGAGGGCGGCCATCCAAGCGCAGGGCGCTGAACCGGAGTCGATGACACCGGTGCGTTTTGCCGAGATGTTCCGCGCTGACTACGCGAAGTGGAAGGGTATTGTCGAGGCGTCCGGGGCCAAGGTGGAGTAATTCAACCCGGTCAGGAGGGCGGGGGACGGATCAGGCCGGCGATTGCCGGCCGTCAGCCTGACTACTTGCGCCGCTGAACCTTGTAGGCGGAGGCGACGGGCTGCGGAATGGGACGGACCTTGTCCGGGCGCAGGGCATCGCGCATTTCCTCGAATTCGCTGATGGGCGATTCGGCAGAAGGGCGGCGAAACAGCATGGCTGCTTTCTCGGACAGACGTTCGATGATGCGTTTCATACCGCCATTTTAACCCGGACCGGGTTGCGGGCATACCTGCCCCCTGCATGCTGCATGCTGCATGGGACATGGATGGTCTGTGCAGGTGCGGCTCGCCGGTGGTGGTACGAGTCTGGCGACGCAGATCCGGGCCTGCAGCACATTGGCTCCAAGTGTGCGTTGAAATACGCAGTAAATGCCACGCTCGCGAGTCGATTATTACAATGTCATATCGTGCATTGGGAAATGCACGGAGAAAGCATCCATCACCACGCCACGACCTGCGCGATGAAGTGCATGCCCGAACCAAGTGCTGCCCGGGTGAAGGCGTGCCTGAAGCGCATTGGGCAGCTGGCACTTGGGCGCCGGCAGCCCGGCATTGGCGCCGCCACGGCAATATCGAATAACATCGCGGCCTGAGCCAAGCCAGGAAATCATCATGCACCACTCGCCCTTGAAAACTGCCTTCGCCGCGCTGCTCGGCGCCGGCCTGCTCGCAGCCACCATTCCCGCCCAGGCGCAGGACAAGCGCCAGATTGCCCCGGGATTTCCCAACAAGCCCATCCGCATCCTGGTCTCGGTGCTGGCCGGTGGTGGCATGGACACGGTGACGCGCGCCGTCGCCAACAAATTGGCTGAGCGTCTGCCGGTGACGGTGATCGTGGAGAACGTGGCGGGCGCCAGCGGTGTCATCGCCGCCAATACCGTGATCAACGCCACGCCCGATGGCCACACCCTGCTCAGCACCAGCGGCTCGCTGCCGCTCAACGTCGCGTTCAAGAAGATGCAGTACGACGTGCGCACGGCGCTGCAGGCCGTGGCGCAGATGAGCTACCAGCCCTATATCGTCATCGTCAGCGCTGGCGCGCCCTACAAGACCATCCAGGAACTGGTGGCCTACGCGAAGAAGAATCCGGGCAAGCTCAACTACGGTTCCTCCGGCGTGGGCACGCCCATCCACATGGGCACCGAGCTGATCGAGTTCGGTGCGGGTGTGGACATGACCCACGTGGCCTACAAGGGCAATGCCGCGGCACAACTGGACATGGCCGCTGGCCGGCTCGACCTCACGCTCACCTCCATCTCGGGGCTGCAGATGGTGCGCCAGGGCAAGGCGCGCGCGCTGGCCATCACCTCCAGCCAGCGGCATCCGGATTTCCCCGACCTGCCCACGGTGGCCGAGACCATCATTCCGGGTTATGAGGTGATCAACGCCTACACGCTGTACACGGCGGCCAAGACGCCGGCCGTCATCGTCAATGCGCTCAACCGCGAGGTGGCGCAGGTGCTGACCGACGATGAATTGCGCAAGCGCATGATCGCCGATGCCTCCACGCCGGCCCCGGCCCGCCCGCCGGCCGAGTGGCAGAAGATGCTGTCCTCCGAGATCGACCGCTGGGAGGCGGTGATCAAGAGGGCCAACATCAAGCTGGAAGAATGAGCGCCGGCTTCATTCCGCCCCTGGTCGAAGCGGCTCCTTTCGCCCTGGCCGGTTGCTGCAACACCGGTTCATGAGCAAGCTGCCGCTGGAGGGGCTGCGGGTGGTGGAATTCACCCATATGGTGATGGGCCCCACCTGCGGCATGATCCTCGCCGACATGGGGGCGGAGGTGGTCAAGGTCGAGCCCATCGATGGCGACCGCACGCGCCACCTGCTCGGCGCGGGCGCGGGCTTCTTTCCCATGTTCAACCGCAACAAGCAGAGCATCCGCATCAACCTGCAGTTGCCCGAGGGCGCCGACATCGCGCGGCGCCTGTGCGCCACCGCCGATGTGGTGGCGGAGAACTTCAAGCCGGGGGCCATGCAGAAGTATGGCCTCGACTATCGCAGCCTGTCGCGCGAGCGGCCTGCGCTCATCTACGCCAGCCTGAAGGGCTTCCTGCCCGGCCCCTACGAGAACCGCCCGGCGCTGGATGAGGTGGTGCAGATGATGGGCGGCCTGGCCTACATGACCGGGCGTCCGGGCGACCCTTTGCGCGCGGGCACCAGCGTCAATGACATCATGGGCGGCATGTTCGGCGCTATCGGCATCCTCGGCGCGCTGGTCCAGCGCGGCATCACCGGGCGCGGGCAGGAAATCCAGTCGGCGCTGTTCGAGAACAACATCTTCCTGGTCGGCCAGCACATGCTGCAGTACGCCATCACCGGCGAGCCGGCCGCACCCATGCCGGAGCGCAAATCGCCGTGGGCGATTTACGACGTGTTCACGGTGAGGGACGGTGGGCAGATCTTTCTGGCGGCGGTGAGTGATGCGCAATGGGCTGTGTTCTGCGACGCGCTCGGACTGGTCGACCTGAAGGCCG
>CAIPGJ010000693.1 GCA_903864555.1 uncultured Pseudomonadota bacterium
CCCGCTCGGCTTCGCCGTGTCGGCCCCCTTTGACAAGGGGGTTTACACCGGCAGCCCTGCC
This sequence comes from uncultured Pseudomonadota bacterium, assembly GCA_903864555.1. The sequence continues at coordinate 62 of CAIPGJ010000693.1, forward strand.
GCGCTCTCGTTCCCGGAAATCGGTGAAGAACCTTTGACAAGGGGGTCAACCCCGGGCCTGCCAGGCTTGCCGTCACGGCTCCCCGCATCGGTGAAGAGCGTATGGCAGGAGGCTTAACCTCGCTGCAGCCGCGATGAGCAGATTTCCGGTTCGCGGCATACACTGCCCCTGTCCTGAATAACCCCGGCATGCGGAAGCGATGGCATGCCGACGGGGAGCGCCCCACGCAGGGCCAGGCACACCATCCAGAGGAGAAGACAATGCAGGCAACGACAGCGGTTGGGAAAGGCCTTTCCGATTTTCGCAGCGGCATGGCCGGCGGCCTGATGGCCCTGCTGCTGTCCGCGCCCTGCATGGCGCAGCAATGGCCGGCCGGGCCCATCCGCTACATCGTGCCTTTCCCGCCCGGCGGATCGACCGACCTCATCAGCCGCCACGTCGTGGAGGACTTGCGCGTGCGCCTGAAGCAGCCCATCGTCATCGAGAACATCGGCGGCGCGGGTGGCGCCATCGGCGTGGCGCGGCTGGCGAAGTCCAAAGCCGATGGCTACACCATCGGCTTTGGCAACAGCTCCACCCACACCATCAACATGCATTTGACCAGCACGCCGACCTACGATCCGGTCGCGGACTTTGCGCCGGTGTCGCTGATCAACGAATACCTCAGCGTGGTGCTGATCAACCCCAAACTCGGCGTCACGGATATCAAGGGCCTGGTGGCGCTGTCGAAGTCCCGCCCCAAAGGCCTGACCTACGGCTCGGCCGGCATCGGCACCAGCCTGCACCTGGCCGGCGAGATGCTCACGCATGTGTCGCGCGGCAATTTCATCCACGTGCCCTACAAGGCCTTCCCGTCAGTAGCCACCGACCTGCTGGGCGAGCGCCTGGATTTCACCATCAACACGGTGGAGGCCACCATGCCGCTCATCAAGGACGGTGCCCTCAAGGCCCTGGCGACGACGGGCCGGGAACGCAGCCGCATGCTGCCCCAGGTGCCGACGGTGGCGGAGAGTTTTTCCGGCTTCGACATGACCGGCTTCATGGCGATCTTCGCCCCGGCCGGCACGCCGCCGGCCATCGTGAACCGGTTGCACGCGGAGCTGGTGGCCATCCTGACGGCCTCGGAAGTGAAGGAGAAACTGCTCAATCTGGGTTTCTCGCCGCAGGCCAGCACACCGGATGAGCTGTTGCAGCGGATCAGGGCGGACAGCCAGCGCTGGAAAAGCGTGATCGAGGCCGCCGCGATTCCCAAGAGTCCCTGACCGGATTGCCGCAGGGGATTGCCGAAGACGCTTCCCTGGGTGCAGGGACTACAGACAGCAGCCCCTCGCACGATATCGTGGTCCCTTGCCGCCTTCACACAGTCGGCGTTGAGCCGGCTCACGATGGCACCCGGTGTCGCCTCCATGACTTCGCGTCCCGTCACGGCATGCTTGCCCTGGCGGAGACGGCCCCGGACATTAGAATGCCGGTGAAAATGCATCGAGGGCAGATAGGCGCTGCCTCGCACGCATGCAACAACAAGCGCTCCCGCCCGTCCTATCGCCCCCCAGAGCAGAACCATGTCAAAAACCCCGGATGCCTTGCTGAAGAAAATCGCAGACTACGTCACGGACCACACCATCCGTGACCGCAAGGCCTACGAGATGGCCCGTTACTGCCTGCTGGACGCCATGGCCTGCGCCCTGGACGCGCAGGAATACCCGGAATGCACCAAGTTGCTGGGCCCTACGGTGCCCGGTGCGGACTTCGCGCAGGGCGCCCGGGTGCCGGGGACGCATTACGCCCTGGAGCCGGTCAAGGCTGCCTTCGATATCGGCACTGCCATCCGCTGGCTGGAATACAGCGACACCTGGGTGGGCGTCGATGGCGGCCATCCGTCGGACAACCTCGGCGCCATCCTCGCGGTGGCCGATTATCTGGCCCGCCAATCCCGCGCCAGCCGGCGTCGGCGCCTCACCGTGCATGATGTATTGACGGCCATGATCAAGGCCTACGAGATACAAGGCATCCTGTATCTCGACATGGATTTCATTTCGATGGGCCTGGATTCGGTCAGCCTGGTCACGGTGGCCTCCAGCGCCGTTGCCACACAGCTCCTGGGTGGTTCCCGCGAGCAGATCATCAATGCGGTTTCCAACGCATGGCTGGACGGCGTGAGTCCGCGGCTTTACCGCATGGGCGACAACGCCGGGTGGCGCAAGTCCTGGGCAGCTGGCGATGCCGCAAGTCGCGGTGTCATGCATGC
>CAIPGJ010000694.1 GCA_903864555.1 uncultured Pseudomonadota bacterium
GCAACGCCATATCACCAACTCTTTCAGGTGCAAGGAAGGCCATATCATGATCGTGGCGAGGGCCGAAAACCTTCGCCAGCGGCTCTACCGTTCGATAGACCGCATGGATATCCCTGAGGATCCCAGGTTTGCCACACCGGATTTGTGCCGGCAGAACATCAAGGAACTGGACGCCGAAGTGCAAAAGGCCATTCTGACGCGGACTGCTGCGGAGTGGGAAGACCGGCTGAACAGGGATGGCGTGGCCGCCATGCGCATTCTGAAAGTCACGGAGGCAGTCGAGAGTCCGCAAATAGCGGCACGAAAATTCCTTCACCGCTTCGAGGCGGAGCCTTCCATCAAGCTGCCTTCCTACACTATCCCGACAGCGCCTTACCGGCTATCGGAGAGCCCGACCAGGGTGCACCGGCGCGCTCCGCTGCTGGGAGAGCACACAGCAGAAATCTTGGCCGATCTGGGGCTGAGCCAGGAAACAATTGCTGACTTCCGGAAGAGGAAAATCGTGTAGCGAGTGCGGTGCTGTCTCAGTCCCCAGGACTGGATGTTGGCGTCCCGGATGATTAAGGTGACGGGACAATGTAGGGCTCGAATCGTCACGAATCGTTATCGAGAGCAGAGAATTGTCATCAGACACCACGCAGATTGACCCCTTGTCGGCCCCGACGATATAGTCGTGCATGGAGAAGAAGTAGTTTCAATTTCCTAGCGCGGCCTAGCTGATTCGAAGTCCGGAATAATCCGAGAAGATAACCCAAATCCAGACCGGAACAGCATACGGGGTGAGTCGCAGAAATGCACTTCTAACAGAGGAGAAGTCCATGGCTTTGGAGATCGTCAAGACCGGATGCGCCCTGGGTGCGGAGCTCAGGGGGGTAGACCTGACCCAGCGACTCGAAGATGATATGGTCTCGCAGATACGCTTGGCGCTGCTTGAACATGAGGTGATTTACTTTCGCGGGCAGATGATCAGCGATGAGGATCAGATCCGCTTCAGCAGCGACTTCGGCGGCCTGCGCCGGCTGAAGCGCGTCAATGCCCTGCATCGACGGTTACCGGAAATTTTCCTGGTGTCCAATATTCTGGAAAACGGCGAGCCCATCGGCTTGCCCGATGCGGGCATTTTCTGGCACACCGATGGCGCCTATCTTGAAAGCCTGCCCTTCGCCTCGGTGCTGCGTGCCATCGAGGTTCCGCACCAGGATGGCAAGCCCCTGGGCGACACGGTATTTGCCAGCATGACCGCTGCGTATGATGCCCTGCCCGGGGCCATGAAAAAACGCCTGGATGGCCTGCGGGCCGTGCAGAGCATTTCCTTGCGCTACGAGAAGACCGAGAAAATCGGCATCAGGAAAGGCACCCCCGCTGCGGTGATCACTACCGCACCCGAGGCCATCCATCCGGTGGTACGAGCGCATCCGGTAACGCGGCGAAAGTGCATCTTCGTGAGCCAGGGTTACACCAAGAAGATCCTCGACATCCCCGATCAGGAAAGCGAGGAACTGATCGCCGAACTGGCCGCATACTGCGTCGAGCCGCGCTTTCAGTACCGGCACAGTTACCAAGTCGATGATCTCGTAATGTGGGACGACTCCTCCACCCAGCATAAGGCCACCTTCGATTATGCTCTGCCGCAGCGCCGGCTGATGCACAGAACCACCATCGGTGATCTTGCCTGACTTTTTCTAATGCCTGCAGGCTGTATTTCGTGAGCTGCAGCAATTCGGTTCTGGAGGGAGGTGTAATGAATGGAAAGTGGATTGTTACCCTGTCGCTGCTGGCTTGCGCTATGGCGGCGGATCAGTCCCTGGCGCAGAATTTTCCGGCCAGGCCGATCACCTTGCTAATTCCCTTTCCGCCGGGTACGGGCAATGACGTGGTGGGCCGCGTCATCGGCCAGAAGATGTCCGAGAGCATGGGCCAGCCGGTGCTTGCCGACAATCGCATCGGTGCAACAGGCAGCATTGCTGTGGAGGCGGTTAAAAACGCAGCCCCAGACGGATATACCCTGCTCGTGGCCAGCAGCAGCTTTGCCATCAACCTCTATGCAACCCGGGTGACCTACGAGTTGGCGAGTTTCACTCCTGCGGCCATGGTGGGAAGGGCGCCATTCACGCTGAACGTGCCGCAGGGCCTGCCGACAAGATCGCTCAGGGAGTTTGTTGCCTATGCCAAGGCCAGGCCCGGTCAGTTGAGCGCCGCTTCCGGTGGCAATACGACAACCGGTTTCTTCCTTGCCGAATTGCTCAAGAAGGCAGCAGGGTTGGATATTGTGCTGGTCGCCTACAAGGGGTCTACGCTGGCCGTTTCTGACCTCATGGCTGGCCGCATCCACCTGATGTTCGCCCCCATGGTCACCAGCATCCCCCCGTACAAGACCGGCAAGATCCAGGTGCTCGGTGTGACAGGATCACGGCGTAACAGCATTATTCCGGATGTCCCCACTTTCATTGAGATGGGGTTTCCCATGCTGGACATTCCAAGCTGGTATGCCTTTCTCGCTCCGGCGGGTACCCCCCGGCCAGTCATCGGCAAGCTGAACGCCGAAATCAACAAGGCGCTGGCCAATCGGGAAGTGAACGATCAGTTCACCAATGTGGGGATCGAGCCCAGCATCAACTCCCCCGAAGAATCGGATGCCTTTCTCAAGGCTGACGCATTGATGTGGTCGCGCGTGGTCAAGGCGTCCGGCATCAAGGTGGAATAGGAATCGGGCAAGTCCGATCAGTCGCACGGGCAACTCTTGGCGTCGATCTGTCACTGGTACTGATTAAGATAAGATCGGCAATGGTGATGGCCGGCGGCGCGAAGTTGTTGGTCAGGAACATCAGCCGTTTGCCGGTCTTGTGCGACACCCGGACCTCGATGCCTCCATCTCGCAATGATCATAGGCGGCTCAGCGGGGTGGATTCGTGTTGGCATGTGGTGAGCCGAACACCGGCATAAGCGTTACCCAACATACGTGCTAGACTTTTTCGACAATAAGCAGACAAGCGGGCCGAAAGCTCCCGCCGCTGATCAGCTGCAAAACCATCCGTCTTACGCAACACACGATTTCATCCGAAGTCCTTTTCTGAAGTCCTTGCGGCAACAGGAGGTGTGTCATGCGATTCGATATGCATTCCGCTGGTGTGGTGGTATCGGCACTTTGTTTCTCGTTGGCTTCAGGCTCGGCATCGGCCCAACCGACCGGCGCCTCCGCTTATCCGAACCGGCCAGTTCGGCTGGTTGTGCCGGTGGCACCCGGAGGGGGGCAGGATTCCGTTTCCCGCATTCTGGCGCCAGTACTGAGCGAAGCCGTGGGGGCCTCGTTCTTTGTCGACAACCGTCCTGGTGCAGGGCAGACGCTGGGAATGGATTTCGTCGCGAAGGCGCCCCCTGACGGCTATACGCTCTTGGTGGCCGGCGCCGCTTTCACAATCGCGCCGTTCACCTTTTCCAGCGTGCCCTTCGATATTGCCCGGGATTTTGCCCCTATCAGCCAGATCGCCTTTCAGCCGCTGTTCCTGGTCATCCATCCCTCTCTCAAGGTCACTACGCCGCAGGAACTGGTCGCAATGGCCAAGGCGCGACCGGGGGAGTTGAATCTTGGCTTGGGTGATCCGGGCGGCTCTGGTGCCATGGCGGGGGAGATATTCAAAACGGTCACCGAAACCCAAATGGTGTCGGTGCCCTACAAGAACGGGCCGTCAGGCCTGATGGCACTCATGACCAATGAAGTGCAGGTGCTGTTTACCACCCCCACCAGCGCCATTCAGCATTTCAAGAGCGGCAAGCTGAAAATGCTGGCCACCACGGGCAAGGAACGCGCTGCCTACCTGCCTGATGTTCCCACGCTGCCGGAAATGGGCATCAACGGCGTGGATGTCGGTCCCTGGCAGGGGCTGGTGGCCCAAGCCAGGCTTCCAGCCGCCATCATTGACAGGTTGCACAAGCTGGTGGTGGATGCGTTGCAACTGCCCGCGGTACGCGAGCGACTGGCCACATCGGGGGCAGATACCATCATCGGCAGCACGCCCAGGGAATTCGCCGACGTCATCAGTCGGGAACTGGTGCAGAACAGCAGGGTGATCAAGGCAGTCGGGATCAAGGTGCAGTGACCAGGCATGACAACTGCAGTGGGCCGGCATTACAGGGGAGAGAGCATGGCGGTTGATTACGAAAAGCTGATGCAATACCGGATTCCGGAACTGGAGCAGACCTGGACCAAGCGCGACACCATCCTCTACGCGCTCGGACTCGGACTGGGCGCCGATCCCATGGATCAGGATCAGCTCAAGTTTGTCCAGCCCAGGGGCTTGCAGGCATTGCCCACCATGCCGGCCATCATGTGTGTGCCCTACCAGTGGCTGAAGAGCGCCGGTATCGGCATGAGCGGCAACAGCCTGCATGGCGAGCAGACCTTTGTCATCCACAGGCCGATTCCGGTGGAAGGGACTTTTGTGGCTCAGCCGCGTGTGGTCCAGGTGGTGGACAAGGGGGCCGGTGGCGGCATGCTGGTGGTGACCGAACGCGAGATCCGCGAGAAGGCAAGCGGCGATGTCATCTGCACGGCGAGCACCACGACCTTCTGTCGCGGCGATGGCGGTTTCGGCGGTCCCACGATACCCCTGAAGGAGCCGCACAGGCTTCCTGACAGGGCGCCAGACATCGTCGTTGACCAGCATATCCTGCCGCAGGCGGCTTTCATCTATGCCTTGAGCGGTGATCCCAATCCATTGCATGTGGATCCGGAAGCTGCCCGCAAGGCCGGATTCACCCGTCCCATCCTGCATGGGCTGTGTGCGTTCGGCATGGCGGGATACGCCATTCTCAAGAATTGCTGCGGACATGACTCGACACGGCTCAGAAGCATGTCCGTGCGGTTTGCGGCCCCGCTATATCCCGATGAAACACTGCGCACGGAAATCTGGCGGGGAGAGGGAGAGGTTTCCTGGCGCGCAATCCTGCCCAACCGCGAAAACAAGGTGGTCCTGAACAATGGTCATGCGTGTATAGGAAACTGAAACCACCTTTTTCCCATGCGCAACATTAGTGCCGGGCCGATAGGCGGTTGAATCGCGCGACGTTCAGTAAAAATTCCCCGCTCTTGATAAGCACTCGCCCCCGGAATCGCCCCGATTTGCTGCACTTTGACGCAGTTTCCCGCTTCCTGCGAGCCCACGCTGCGCCGGATCGTCAGCCCTGCTGTGCTCTTCATGAGCCTCCCTCCCTCACCTTGGCAGAGCCATGTTCAGATTCTGAATCTGCCGGATGACTGGATACAATACCCCTCTTTCCTTTCATCGCGCCCATTCTCCTAGCTCCGTAAAAGGCCACGCAAGGCGAATTGGCGTATTTCACAACGGCGCCTGAAAAGCGGAAGTCGATCCCTGCATGAGCATGTTCTCCAGAATCCTTTCCAGTCCCATCGATTGGGACACCGCCGACACACCGCAAAAGCTCGCATCCCTGGAGCGCCTGCCGGCCGATGACCCGA
>CAIPGJ010000695.1 GCA_903864555.1 uncultured Pseudomonadota bacterium
GAATTTAGGAGGCAGACTCCCCCTTGGAGTCGGAGCGGGTGGCATGGCGATACTAAGTAATTTGAGAGAAAGTGAGAGATTTGAACCGAGGAGGCACCATCATGCAGGTCTGCACCGCAATCGCACGCAGTTTCACCGTTGTCTTGCTGATGATTATTGCTGGTTCCGGCATCGCCCAGCAGAGCTATCCCAGCAAACCGATCCGCTTTATTGTTCCCTTTCCGCCGGGCGGCAGCACCGACCCGCTGGCGCGCCTGGCAGGCCAGCGCATGGCCGAGACCTGGGGCCAGCAGGTTCTGATCGACAACCGTCCCGGTGGCAGCACCATCATCGGCACGGAAGCTGTTGCCAAGGCAGTGCCCGATGGCTACACCATCTTGCTGGCAGGTATTCCGCTGGTTACCGGCTCCAGCCTCTACCCCAATATTCCTTATGACGCGATCAGGGACTTTGCGCCGGTCACGACAATTGCCCGCAGCGAGTATGTGCTGGTGCTGCACCCCTTGGTGCCAGCCAATACCCTGCAGGAGTTCATTGCGCTGGCCAAGGCCAAGCCGGATCAGCTCGATTATGGTTCGTCGGGGACTGGCGGTTCGCTGCACCTTGCGGGTGAATTATTCAATGTCGTGGCTGGCGTCAAAATGCTCCACATCCCTTACAAGGGATCGGGTCCTCTGGTGACCGACCTGATTGGCGGTCAGGTACGTCTGTCATTTCAGACACCCATTGCGGTCCTAGGCCACATCCGGAGCGGCAAACTCAGGCCCATCGCTGTCACCGGCAAGGGGCGCTTGTCAGCCCTGCTGCAGGTGCCGACGTTTGCCGAGGCCGGACTATCGGGTTTCGACGTGGATATCTGGTTCGGCATCGTCGCGCCCACGGGCACGCCCAAGGCCATCATTGACAAGATCGCGAGTGAAGTCGGCAAGGGCTTGGCCACGCCAGAGACGCGGGACAAACTGTCCAGCCAGGGCATGGACGCTTTCATCTCCACGCCTGAGCAGACAGCTGCGCTGATCAAAGCGGACATCGCCAAGTATGCCAAAATTATCAAAACAGCAAATATAAAGGGTGATAATTGATATGCAAGAGCGAATTGTTATCAAATGGAGTGGCCCGATTGCAGTATTGATAGCGATGTCCTGCTCCGCGTGTTCGCTGGCGCTTGCGGCTGATGAGGTCTATCCGTCCCGGCCGATCAAGTTTTTGCTCCCCTTCCCTCCCGGTAGCGGCACGGATGTACAGGGACGCGCCGTCGCAGGTGAAATGGCCAAGGCCATCGGCCAGTCGGTCATCATCGAAAACAAGGCCGGGGGCAATGGCTTTATCGCCACCGAGCAGGCGGCCCGGGCCACCCCGGATGGATACACGGCGCTCATGACCAGCAATTCGCACCTCGCCAACAAGTTTCTTTTCAAGACCATTCCCTACGATCCCATCCGTGAATTCAAAAGCGTGACGCTGCTGAAGAAGATCTCGCCGCTGGTGCTGGTGGTGGCCGCGAATTCGGAATACAAGTCGCTTGCCGACCTGACCCGCAAAGCCCGGCTGTCGTCGGGCAAGCTGAGCTACGGCAGCGGCAACTCGTCCTCTCGAATCGGCGCGGAACTATATAAGCAACTCATCGGTGCCGATATTCTCTATGTGCCTTACAAGGGCAATCCCGAAGCGCTGAACGATGTTGCCGCCGGTCGTGTTGACCTGATGTTCTCCGATGCAGTGGCGTTTCTGCCGCTGTGGCGCGCAGGCCGATTGCGTGCGCTGGTCAGCACGGGCACCGATAAACCTCCACAGCTGCCTGATGTGCCAACGTCAGCCGAAGCGGGCATACCTTTGCTTGAAATCGGCAGCTGGGGCATGGTGCTCTTGCCTGCGCAGACGCCGGATCCCATCGCCGAAAAACTCAATGCCATCATCCGGGCGGCCTTGCGCACCGAGTCAGTAAAGCAGAGTTTTCTGCTTGGAAATTCCGAAGCCTATGGAACGACGCGCACGGAACTCGATAGTTTCATGGCTGCCGAGCTGACGAAATGGGGTGATGCGATACGCAAGGCAGGCATACCGCCCGAATAAGAATGCGGTGTGGTTGCGGACGGGGAATTCCCGGCGTGCTGAATGAACCGCATCATCAACAAACGGACCAGTATCACGGGATCCGCGGCGCCGGAGCGTCGCAGTTCACGATGAGTTGAGACTTGAATTGCCAAATAGGGGAGATGTCATTCGCAAATCAGGAGGAAGCCGGCTGCGTTTTTTTTGCTGATCGTTATGTGCTACGGGTTCCTGTACAACGTGCACGGCATGCAGTTCGTTGCGGGTGCTATGGAAGCCGAGCGTCAGGGCTATGACGCAGTGGTGCTCGCCACCAGTTCCAGTCCCATGATCCGTGAGATCCGCACCCTGGTAAACATTCCCGTGGTGGGTTTTGGGGATACCGCGTTTTATCTTTCGGGGATGTATGGCCGCAAGGTGGGCATGATCTTCTTCAATATCGAGCGGCGCGACTTCTGGCCGGAACAGATGCGCCAGTGGGGTGTGTCCGAGCGCTATGTGGGGCTTACCGAGGCCGGCGTGACCTGGAATCAGGTGGTGGCCGGCATGCCTTATGCCGACAAGCGCAAAGAAATGGTGGCCACCATTATTGCCAACGGCGAAAAGCTGGCAATGGAACAGGCTGCCGATGTCATCGTCCCCTGCGAGATGCCGCTCAACCTGTTGCTTGCCATGGAGAACGTCAATTACATCGGGGGTGCCACCGTGATCGACGGCATTGCCACCAGTTTCAAAATCGCCGAGACCATGATC
>CAIPGJ010000696.1 GCA_903864555.1 uncultured Pseudomonadota bacterium
AATGTCAACAGACCCTAGCCACACGCAGCCCGGATCTGATGGATGTCGGTCAATCCCTGCAGCACCTTTTCGATGCCGTCCTGCTTGAGCGTGCGCATGCCGGCCTGCATGGCCGCCGTTTTCACCTCGGCCATCGAGGCGCGGCGCAGTATCAATTGCTTGATGCCGGGGTCGGCGCTCATCAGCTCGTAAATACCCAGGCGCCCCTGGTAGCCGCGCTCGGCGCAGGCCGGACAACCCCGCGCCCGCCACAGGTGGATGCCGCCCTGGCCCTGCCCATGCGTACGGCGCCAGCGCGCCAGGGTGGTACACGGGTCGGTGGCGCTGTCGGCGCAGTACTCGGCCAGCAGTTCCTCCACTTCCCCCACCGACGCCACCTCGGCGGTACGGCAGCGCGGGCACAGGCGCCGTACCAGACGCTGCGACAGGATCCCGGTCAGCGCATCGGAGAAGTTGAACGGATCCAGGCCGAGATCGAGCAGCCGCGCGATGCTGTCCGCGGCACTGTTGGTGTGCAGGGTGGAGAACACCATGTGGCCGGTCAGGGAAGCCTCGATGCCGATCTTGGCCGTCTCGAAGTCGCGCATCTCCCCGACCATCACCACGTCGGGATCGGCACGCAGGAAGCTGCGCAGGGCGGCGGCAAAGGTCCAGCCGATGCGCGCATTCACCTGCACCTGGCGCAGGCCGGGCTGGGTGATCTCGATCGGGTCTTCAGCCGTCCATATCTTGCGCTCGCTGTTGTCCAGTTCGGCCAGCACCGAATGCAGCGTGGTGGTCTTGCCCGATCCGGTCGGGCCGCAGACCAGGAACAGCCCCTGCGGGCGGATGATCATCCGTTGCAGCGACTCGAGCACCTGCGCATCCAGCCCGAGGCTGCCCAGCGCCACCGACGATGTCCCTGCCAGCACGCGCAGCACCATGTCCTCCATGCCGTCCCGGGTGGGGATGACCGCCACGCGCAGCTCGAACTTGCCTGCGCCCTGGTTGCTGAAATCGATCTTGCCGTCCTGGGGCTTGCGCCGCTCCGTGATATCCAGCTGGCTCATGATCTTGATGCGCGACACCACGGCGCTGCGAAAGCGCTGCGGTATGTCCAGATAGGGCGTGAGCACCCCATCCTTGCGGAAACGCACACGCATGTCCTGGCGGCCGGGATTGGCCTCGAAATGAATGTCGGACACGCCACTCTCGATGGCGTCGAGAAAGATCTTGTTCACCAACCGGACCAGTGTGCTGCCGCTCTCCACGAGAAGCTCATCGGACAGGCCGATATCGCCGACCTCCGAAATCAGGCGCCTGGTGAGATCCTGGACGCCCAGGGCTCCGGAAACGCTGGGAACGCCGAAATTGCCCTTCACGACCCGGGTGGCGGGACTCATCTGATGCCTCTCATTGCTTCAGGATTCCGGTCGGCCCCGGATGCGACCTGCGATGACATGGTCTGGCTGCCCCTGACTATCCGCTTCAGCGCTGGTCCGCACGCATGTCGGTGACAATCCAGTCCCGGCCTTCCTGGACCACCTGGAATTTCACCCGGTCGCCTTTGCGCACCGCGCCCAGATCCACACCCTCCTTCACCTGCATGGCCATGGTCATGGCCGTCATGTTCCCGCGTGCCCAGTCACCATGGCTGATGATGACCCGGCGCGCGGCAGCATCCACCTTGCGCAGTTCGCCGTTGCCGGAGTCGGTGACAGCGGCCCAGGCGGATACGCCTGAAAGGCTGACGGCCAGTGCGATGCACAGATTGCGGGCAATTGCCTTCATGATGCTTTCCTTGAATGAGTTTGACGGATGGCTGGAAGGGCTGAAAAAGACTGCATTCGAAAGGCGGCATGGTCGCGGGCAGCGCCGTCCCGCGCAACGCACAGGTTCATCTGGGCTGACGCTCCTTGAGCAGCATCTCCACGCGTGATCTCACCGGCTCGGCAAGCTCATCGATCTTGCCGATCACGGTCCAGCGGGCGCGGCCCTGCTGATCCAGCACCACGGTGGCAGGCAACTGCTTGAATCCCCACTCCCCGTAGAGGGCGCTCGATTCGGTGTCGCGCAGGTTGCGCAGGCTGAC
>CAIPGJ010000697.1 GCA_903864555.1 uncultured Pseudomonadota bacterium
ACCGGCCGGCACGCCGGCCGTAATCATCGACCGGCTCAGCCGCGAAACCGCGCGCGTGGTGGCCCTGCCTGAGGTGAAGGACAGGCTGATCAACGGCCTCGGGCTGGAGCCGGTGGGTGGCAAGCCGGCAGAACTTGATGTCCTGATTCGCGCCGAGTTGCGCAAGTGGGATGAGTTGATCCGAACCCTGGGCATCACAGCCGACGCACTTTGAGTGCACCGGCCCGAAAGGGACATTGAGCTGACGGCGGGCAGGCTTGAGCTTGTCTGCGCAAGCCTGCCGTTCCTTCTCAGTGCCCGTGCGTCATGTCTGCGGGTGCGGCTTTCCCGTTGGCTGGCCGGCTGCCGTCCTGTGGCAGTTCCTGCATGGGGTCGTGGGGTGCCGCGGGTTTGTAGCCCAGCAGCGCCGGGTCCAGCATCCCCGCCACCATCGCCACATGCGCAAACACCAGGAACACCGCCACATAGAAGGCGTGCCAGCCCAGCTTGTGCTCGGCGGCAAGGCGGCGGTGAATCATGCCCAGATCCTGCATCGCGATCAGCACCAGCGGAATCCCACCCACCAGGTAGGCACCGACGGCAATCACGTCAATGATGGTGCGCCAGCTGCCCGACTGGGTGATGGGAATCACCGCGGTGGTCATGAGATAGGCAATCACCCCCAGGAAGTAAATCCCGACAATGATGCCGGCCCAGCGGTTGATCGTCTTTGCCACGCCTTCGATCCGGCGTGTGAACAGGATGTACAGCTCGGTGATGGCCACGGTTTCGGCCAGGATGACCGGAATGGCCATGAACAGAATCAGGTTCCAGGGCTGGTTGGTGGCCAGCAACTCCATGTAGTGCGTCATCGACATTGCAATTCTCCAAAGATTTTGAGACAGCCCGTGAGGGGCTGATACCAGACGGCCGGCAGGCAAGCTGCGGGCAGCCCGGGACAGGGTTCAAGAATTCAGGAGAGAGCCCGTGGCGGGTGAAAGATGCGCTGGGCCCGGGGCAGAAGCAGCAGGCGCAGGATGCGGGCATTCTGCTCGGACACCCGGCGTATTGCGCTTGCCGGTTCGGCAATATGCACCGCTGTAATCCCGCTGCAGCAGGAGTGGGTGAGAGGATTCACGCATCTGCCGGCTGCCGGATCGCCCGGCGGATGGCACCCCGGAAGGGCTACCGCCAGCGCCGGCGCGGGCGCGCCCAAGGAACCGGCATCAAAATGTCCCGATACAGCAAGGTTTGCGTCAAGCCTCATGCCGGCCTTTGCCGTGTGGGCATGTGCACCCGCAGCGCCCGCCACCAGCGGCGTCATCATCAGCATGCAGCACAGCAGGTAGCGTAAGCAGCCCATGGGGAAATTCTAGACCTGCAGGCCGGCCATCGGAGTGCCCGTTCCTGCACAGGCTTGATCAGGATCAAGAAAGGGCAGGGCTTTCTCAGCGTGCCTGTTGCACCAGCAAGGCGCTCAGCGCGGACACATCCTGCAGCGAGCCGACCCGGCGGGCCATGTCCAGCACCCGGCGTGCTGATTCGGCTGGCAGCACCACCCCTGCGCACGACAGGAATTTCTCCTCCAGCGCGGCGCCTGACACTGGCCAGTCGGGCGAACCCGGTGTGCGCGTGATGTGCAACGTGTGGCGTCCGCTGGCGGTTTCCACTTCGATGTCGTTGTAGCCGGTGAGGCCGTTGAACACGCCCTGTGCGGGAATTTCGTAGGCCGATACCTTGGCCATCAGGGCACGCACCGCCGGCCGCATCACCTGCTCATCCTCGAAGGACGCGATGGTGAGGGCGCGATCCAGCGCCGCGGCGGCCATGCAGTACTCGGTGCTGAACTTGGCCTGCAGGCCGTTCTGCGGATCGTGGTGGATCATGGGGTGCTGTGCCCCCGGCAGGTAGCCGATGCGGATGCTGCGGATGTCGGCGGTGGCGATGTTCTTCTCCGCCAGCAGTTCCATCAGTCCGGCGGCCGGCCGGTGCGCGGCATAGCAGCAGGGAAAGCGCTTGCGGTACAGGCCGGGTTCATCCAGTTCCCAGGGCGCGCCCAGTTGCTTCACCGTGTCTGCAAGCTCGGCATGACGTTCGCCGCGATAGGCCTCGACGAAGCCGGTCTTGCCCTCGAAGATGGACGGGTTGGCGGTGAAGCCTTTGGCGGCCAGGGCCGCTGCGGTGATGCCGCAGCGCGCTGCATGGCCCACGTGCATGGATTTGGTCATGCTGCCGAAGTTGCTGGTCAGGCCGGCCGACTGCGAGGCGGCGATGCCCAGTGCGTGGCCGGTGGCCTCGGCTGACAGCCGGTACAGGCGCGCGGCAATCGCCGCGGCGGCAAAGATGCCGGCGGTGGCCGTGGTGTGCCAGCCACGGAAGTAATGGTCGGGGCCCAGCGCGGGGGCGAGCTTGGCACCCACTTCCAGGCCGCAGGCATAGGCCACCAGCACATCGCGGCCGCTGGCATGCGTGGCTTCCCCCACGGCCATGGCGGCCGACATCATCAGCGCGCTGGGATGGCCGCGCAGGTTGAGCGAGGAGTCATCGAAGTCCAGCGCATGTCCGGCAATGGCATTGGCCATGGCGGCGTCTGCGGCCGTGACGCACTGGCTGGTGCCCCAGACATGCGCCTGCGGCGTGCCGCCCTGCTCGGCGATCCAGTCGCGCACGATGCGCGCCGGCTCGTCGTCGCGACCGGCCAGTGCACAGCCCAGCGTGTCGATGAGCGCGTCGCGCGCGGCATCCAGCACCGAGGCAGACACCTGGTCGGCCGGCGTATTGGCGACGAACTCGGCGAGGCGGCGTGTCGATGAAGGGGCTGCAGGATCGGCGTTGGTGTGCATGTCGGCCTTTGTGGTCGGGAAGAGCCTCTAACAGAATTGCCATTAGGGGCATCTGATGTAGGGAAGCGCGAGGGGAGTATCCCCTCGCATTGCCAGGCGTTGAGTCAGGGTGGGCCGGATCATAGCGTTTTCAGCGCGGTGAGTCGCCGCAGGGGCAGTGGCATACTTGCCGTCCATCGACAGCACGGCCTTCATTGCTCCGACAATGACAGGCGGGGAGAACAGCATGCAGGCGGGCACGAAGGCGGCAGGGGCACAGGAAGCGACGACCGGGACCAGGGACCTG
>CAIPGJ010000698.1 GCA_903864555.1 uncultured Pseudomonadota bacterium
CAAAGCGAAAAAACCCGGGGAAACAATCGACTGGACAGGGGATTTGCGACACCGGCGGAGTGTGCCACAGGCAGGGGACCGGGGCCAGCAGCACGGGCATGATGCACTGTGACTACGGCCCGGGCGGCCAAGGTGCTACGCTCCGATCCGCACGACTGCAGGCACCGCAGCAAAGAACCAGACCAACAAAGCGTTGCTGCAGCCGATCACGCAAGGCCAAGCAGCTTTGCCGCCGCAACGCGGGGGCATCCACTATTGCCTGGGAGGGGCACATGAGCAAGCACCGCAGCATCCATCTCGTTTCACAGGCCCTGCTGGTTCCGATACTGCTGCTGGGTTGCGGCGGCGATGCCGCCCTCAAGCCTCCGGTCCTCGCCCTGGCGCCGAATTGCGCGGCCCTGCAGACGATCGCCCTGCCCAACACCGTGATGAAATCGGCGGTGGCCGTCGCCGCGGGGGCCGCCAAGCCGGGCGCTCCGGAACTCCCGGCGCATTGCATCGTCACCGGTGAAATCAACCCGCACACCGGCGTCAACGGCGTGCGCTACGGCAATAATTTCGAATTGCGCCTGCCGCGCGACTGGAACGGCCGCTTCCAGTTCATGGGCGTGGGTGGCACCGCGGGTTACATCCCGCCTGCCATCGGCGCGGACAGTGGCGATGTGGCGCCGGCCCTGGCCCAGGGTTACGCCATCGTCACCTCCGACATGGGCCATGTCGGGAGCAACGCCAGCGATGCTTCCTTCGGGCTGGACCCGCAGGCGCGCATCGACTGGGGCTACAACGCGGTCGACGTAGTGACCGTGGCGGCCAAGGAACTGATCCGGCGTTACTACGGCAAGTCGCCCGAGTATTCCTATTTCGTCGGCTGCTCCGGCGGCGGACGCCAGGCCATGATGGCGGCCCTCCGAAACCCCACCGACTTCGATGGCGTGGTGGCCGGCGCCCCCATCCTGGAGCAGCACGTGGCGCAGATCGGCTCCATGCAGATCCTGCAGGAATTCACCGCCATCTCGCCGAAGGATGACAAGGGCAATCCCATCCTCAGCCGGTCCTTCACCGATGCCGATTTCAAGCTGATCGACGATGCCGTGGTGGACAAGTGCGACGCGCTCGACGGCCTGCGTGACGGCCTCATCGACAACTACCCCGCCTGCACCGTGGACCTGAAGCCGCTGCAATGCAAAGGCGCCAAGACCCCGGCCTGCCTGTCGGCCGCGCAGGTCACCGCCATGGAACGCGTGATGGCGGGGCCGAAGAATTCGCGCGGCGAGCTGCTCTACCCCGGCCGCCCCTGGGACACCGGCTTCAAGCACTGGCGCCCCACCATGATCGGCACCTCCACCACCCCAGTGCCCAACTCACGCCGCGGCTCCAACACCTCGATCCGGCTGGTGTTCATGACCCCGCCCGCGCCGGACTTCGACTACCTCAAGTTCGACTTCGACCGCGACCCGCCGCGCATGATGGCCTCGGCGCCCTTCACAGCCACCAACTCCACCGACTGGCACGCCTTCCGCCGCGCGGGCGGCAAGGCCATCATCTATGCCGGTGTTGCCGATGAACTGCTCAACACCAACGGCGTGCACAACTGGTACCGCAACATGATCCGCGACCACGGCGGCCTGGAATCAACCAGGGAATTCGTGCGCTACTTCCACGTGCCCGGCATGGGCCATTGCCGCGGCGGCGATTCCCTGGACCGCTTCGACCATTTCAAGGCACTGGTCGACTGGGTGGAGCACAAGCAACCGCCGGAATTCATGATTGCCACCGGCAAGACCTTTCCAGGCCGCACCCGCCCCTTGTGCGTCTACCCGCAGCAGACGCGCTACAAAGGCTCCGGCAGCATCGAGGACGCGGCGAACTTCACCTGTCAGTAGGGAACGGCGAGCTGCCCGCCTGGCAGGACTGCCGGTGTTAACCCCCTTGTCAAAGGGGGCCGACTCGTGAGCGCAGCGAACGAGCGGGGGGATTTTGGACAGCAGGGCGGATCTGCCTGCTTTCGTAAAAGCTCAACCTGAATTCCAGGCAGCGTTGTTGTCTTGCTGGCAGGCGACGGATGACATCCTCGACATCAAACTGGCACTCGTGGTGCACTGCAAGCGCAGCGGTAGAAAATCCCCCCGCGCGACTGCGTCGCGTCGGCCCCCTTTTGACAAGGG
>CAIPGJ010000699.1 GCA_903864555.1 uncultured Pseudomonadota bacterium
CCCGATATACTCCGGCCCCGGGGCCAGGGGAGGTCGGGTTCCTGCTTCCCAGCCTGTCTGTATCGGAAGTTGACCGGTCCTCATGAAAGGCTGCCAGCGTGATTGGTCCAGGCGGTTGCGGCGTGGCCTGGCACAACAAGAACGAAAAACAGTTTCATGGAAGTGCTGCAGATCATCGTTTTCCTGCTTATGTGCTCGGTGGCACTGGGCTGGGTGGCACGCCACTTTGCGGTGCCTTACCCGATCACGCTGGTGCTGGGCGGCTGCGTGCTGGGTTTCATCCCGGGCCTGCCGCAGGTGCCCTTCGATCCCGAAGTGATCATGGCCCTGGTGTTGCCGCCCATCCTCTACCAGGCCGCGCTGATGACCTCGTGGCGCGACTTCAAGGCGCAGATTCGTTCCATCGGGCTGCTGGCCATCGGCCTGGTGATCGTCACCACGCTGGCAGTGGGTGCTTCGCTCAAGCTGCTGGTGCCGGAGTGCCCCTGGGCGGTGGCCTTCGTGCTGGGGGCCATCGTGTCACCGCCCGATGCGGTGGCGGCCACCGCCATCCTGTCCCATCTCAACGTGCCGCGGCGCGTGGTCACCATCCTCGAGGGCGAGAGCCTGGTCAATGATGCCTCGGGGTTGGTGCTGTACAAGTTCGCCGTGGCTGCGGTGATGACCGGGGCGTTTTCGCTGTTCGATGTCGGGGTGCAGTTCACGGTGCTGGCCGTGGGGGGTGTTGCCGTCGGGGGGCTGTTGTCCATGCTGTTTGTCGCCATTCACCGGCGGCTGGGGGACACCTTCATCGAGGTGCTGACCCTGCTTTCGGTACCCTATGTCGCCTACATCGTCGCCGAGACCCTGCACGTGTCAGGTGTGCTGGCCGTGGTCACGGCGGGCATGGTACGCGGGCGTTACTCGCCGCGCATCGTCTCCCCGCGCACGCGCATCATCGGGCGCTCGGCCTGGATGCTGCTGGTGTTCCTGCTGAACAGCGTGGTGTTCATGCTGATCGGCCTGCAGCTCTCGGGGATCGTCGATCGCCTGGGACAGGAAACGGCGCTGGAACTGGCGGTGGCCGGCGCGCTGGTCAGCAGCGTGGCCATCATCGTGCGCTTCGCCTGGATCTATCCGGCCGCCGGCCTGTCGCGTCTGATCGGCGAGGCGCGCCACCGCCCGGAGCAGGCGCAGTCCAGTGCCGAACTGTTCATCATGAGCTGGTGCGGCATGCGTGGCATCGTCTCGCTGGTGGCGGCGCTGGCCCTGCCGCTGGCGCTGCCCGGGGGGGAGTCCTTCCCCTACCGCGACCTCATCATCTTCCTCACCTTCGTGGTGATTGCCACCACGCTGGTGCTGCAGGGCCTGTCGCTGCCGGTGTTGATCCGCACTCTCAAGGTGGGTCATGACAGCAGCCAGCTCGACGAGGCGCACCAGGCGCGGGTGATGCTGGAGCAGGCGGCCAATGCAGCCATCGAGCGCTACGCTGCCGAGCATGCCCTACCGCCCTCGGTGCTGGTGCGCGTGCGCGCGGAGTTCGGGGCCGGGCCTGTCGCAGGCGCCGGGGAGGCTGACCAGGCCGGCCACGCCGCCGCCAGCGACGAGGTGCAGGCACTGGGCCGGATGCGCCAGGCGGTGCTGCGGGCACGCCGCGAGGAACTCATCCGCATCTGGCGGCGCAACCTGATCAGCGACGAAGTGCTGCATGACCTCGAGGAAGACCTGGATTACCGTGAGTCCTACCGCTAGCAGATCCCGCAGGTGCGGGGGAGGGGGCTGCCACAGCGGTATTGCAGCAAGATGACGGAATAGCGTCCGGCTATCATCCCCATAGGAAATTTATATTTCCTCAATCGCCCCCTGCGAGACTACGATACAGGGTGTCGGGGCATGGTGCCCTGCAACTCTGACAGGAGGATCAATATGGCTCTCAAGGGCTCGAAGACTGAACAGCACCTGAAGGACGCCTTTGCTGGCGAATCCCAGGCAAACCGTCGTTATCTGTATTTCGCAAACAAGGCTGACGTTGAAGGCCGTCCCGACATCGCCGCCCTGTTCCGCTCCACCGCGGAAGGCGAGACCGGCCACGCGCACGGCCACCTCGAATTCCTCGAGCAGTGTGGCGATCCCGCCACCGGCCTGCCCATCGGCCCCACCCGTGACAACCTGAAGGCCGCTGTCGCTGGTGAAACCCACGAGTACACCGACATGTACCCCGGCATGGCGAAGACCGCCCGCGCCGAGGGCCATGACGAAATCGCTGACTGGTTCGAGACGCTGGCCAAGGCCGAGCGCTCGCACGCCAACCGTTATGCCAAGGCTCTGGCCGAACTGACGGACTAAGCAGTAGCAAGCAAAGGCGGAGGGCCTGCGGCCTTCCGCCCACCCGAATCAAGGCCTGCGCGCCACCACTCCCCGAGTCGGGGTACGCAGGATCAGCGGCGGACCACTCTGTTGCCCCGCATGCAGTGCGTGTCGATCACCGAAGTGCCGCAGCAGCGCGCTTCTGACCGTGTTGCGATGACTCCACAAACCTGAATGAGGACGAGGTTATGGCGAGGGAAGGCTCTCTGGAGGCACCAACCAGGCATCCCCTGGACTGGAAGAACCCTGATTTCTACAACGAGGAATCCGCGCTCAAGGAGATGGAACGCATCTTCGACATCTGCCATGGCTGCCGGCGCTGTGTCAGCCTGTGCGGTTCCTTTCCCACGCTGTTTGACCTGGTCGACAACGGCAAGACCGGCGAGGTGGATGCCGTCGAGAAGAAGGATTACTGGTCGGTGGTCGACCAGTGCTACCTGTGCGACCTGTGCTACATGACCAAGTGTCCCTATGTGCCGCCGCACGAGTGGAACCTCGACTTCCCCCACACCATGCTGCGCGCCAAGGCCATCAAGTTCAAAAAGGGCGAGGTCAGCACCAGCGAGAAGCTGCTCGCCTCCACCGACCTGCACGGCTCCTTCGCCGGCATACCGGTGGTGGTGCAGTTGGCCAATGCCGTGAACAAGACCAAACCAGCTCGCGCGCTGATGGAGAAGGTCCTCGGCGTGGACCAGGACGCCTGGTTGCCGGAACTGGCCAGCCGGAAGTTCCGCTCGGACACGCACACGGCAAAAACCGCCACCGCCCGCGATGGCGCCACCACCCCGGGCAAGGTCGCCATCTTCGCCACCTGCTACGTCAACTACAACGAACCGGGCATCGGCCAGGACCTGCTCAAGGTGCTGGACCACAACGACATCCACTACGAAGTGGTGGAGAAGGAACAGTGCTGCGGCATGCCCAAGCTGGAACTGGGCGATCTGGAATCGGTCAATGCCAGCAAGGAGGCCAACATTCCGGTACTGGCGAAATATGCCAAGGCCGGCTTTGCCATCCTCTCGGCCGTGCCCAGCTGCACGCTGATGTTCAAGCAGGAGATTCCCCTCATGTATCCGGAGGACGCCGATGTGCAGGCGGTCAAGAAGGCGATGTGGGATCCCTTCGAGTACCTCATCGGGCGCAAGAAGGACGGGCTGTTGAAGACCGAATTCCCGCAATCGCTGGGCAATGTCAGCTACCAGATCCCCTGTCACAGCCGCGTGCAGAACGTCGGCCGCAAGGCCGAGGAGATGCTCAAGCTGGTGCCGGGCACCACGGTCAATACGGTGGAGCGCTGCTCCGGCCACGCCGGCACCTTCGGCGTGAAGAAGCAGTTCCACCAGCAGGCCATGAAGATCGGCAAACCGGTGTTCAAGGCCATGGCGACCATGAAGGATGGTGGCAAGCCCGACTACATCAGTTCGGACTGTCCGCTGGGCGGCCACCACATTGCCCAGGGCATCGACAACAACCAGCTGGGCAACCCGGAGTTGCAGCACCCCATCAGCCTGGTGCGCAAAGCCTACGGATTGAAGTAACACCCTGCTGACAACCGCGAGGGGACACTCCCTTCGCGTTCCCCACCATCAGATGCCCCTGACGACGATTGGTCAGGGGCCCCAAGGAGTCACCATCATGCAGATCACCGGCCATATCGCACCCGACAACCTGATGACCCTGGAGGCCTA
>CAIPGJ010000700.1 GCA_903864555.1 uncultured Pseudomonadota bacterium
CAGTCGGCCCCCTTTAACAAGGGGGTCAACCCCGGGCCTGCCAAGCTTGCTGCCAATGCCATCCCCGGAAATCGGTGAAGAACCTTTGACAAGGGGGTTAACACCGACCGGACTGCCGGCGTTGTTTCCCCGGCATTACGCGAAGAGCAAAGAAAAAGCCGCCCGCAGGCGGCTTTTCCGGATCAGCCTGGCAATCAGCGCTTGAAGGCTGCCACGCCGCCCATGCTGATGCCGCCGTTGGCGGGGAGGTTGGCGGCATTGTTGGGACCGGCACCGGTGTTGAGCGAGTAGGCGATGCCGGCGGCGGTGCCGGTGGGCCCGGTGAAGGCGCCGGAGATCCTGCCGGCGGTGGTGGCACCGCAGCCCGTGCCGGCACAGGTTACAGCCAGTGTGCCGCCGCCCGAAACCGACTTGGAGGCTTCGAAACCGACTCCCGCCAGGATATTCACCGCATTGGCTGCAGCATTCCAGGTGCGTCCGCTGACCGTGGCATTGACCGCCACATCCACCTTCTGGGTGCCAAAGTTGGCCACCAGGGAGGCGGTGTTGAGCGTGCCCACGCCGCCGGTGCTGTCTGTCGGGCTGGTGTTGCCCACCAGCGTGTAGGTGAAGGTGCCGGTGGTGGGCAACACGGTCGGGCCGGATTGCACCGATGAAATCAGGTAGTGGTTGATGGGGCCCTGATTGAATGAGCCCGTTCCGACAGCGGCGCCGTTGACGCGGTCCACCACGGCGAAGTTGCCGTCGGTATAGCGCCCCCAGCGCAGGCCGGTGACGACGTCGCCGCCGGATTCGGCGATGGTGGCCGCAGTGCCGGTGATGGCCGGCATGGCCGGAATGGCGCCGGAGGCGGCGGACCCGGCCGCATTGATGCCCAGGCGCACCGGGAAGTCGTTGGCCTGACAGTTGGCGCCGGGGCAGGTGCCGCTGACCGCCACGAACTGGCCGTCGAACTCGGTCAGGCCGCCATTGGAATCGAACTTGGTGCGCGTCGGATTCACCGCCAGGATGCGCGTGGTGGTGAGGTACTCGTCACTCAGGGCCGCCGCTGACGTGGTGCTCTGGACACCGGTAGAGGCATTGAGGCCGCCGACGGTACCGCGGGCGCGCAGCAGGACCTGCACGGGCTGCAGCGAATCCGGCGCAGAACCCGTGGGACTGCCGGCAAACGTGGGGGAACCGAACGCGATGACCCCGTTGACATGCTCATGGCTACCGCTGTTGGTCGCATCGGTGCCGGCCAGCGTGTAGGCCAGCGTGGCGCCATTCATCAGTGCACCGCTCAGCTGGCCCTGAACCGTGCCAAAGCCCGAGGGATGGCCGTTCAGGGTCACCGTCAGGGGATTGTGCGCATACACGCCGCTGTTGCCGCCGGCATTGAAGCCGCCGCCCTCATCAAGGCGCACGCCATTGGCCGTCGCCACCCAGGTGCGGGCCAGTGAACTGTTGGCTGCCGGCATGCTGATGTTGAAAGCGCTATTGACGAACTGCTGGTTGAAGTTGACGAACAAGGAGGCCGAATTCAAGGTGCCCGTGACATTGTTCTGGTCGGTTGGATCCGAGGCGCCAGCCA
>CAIPGJ010000701.1 GCA_903864555.1 uncultured Pseudomonadota bacterium
ATTTCCTCAGGAGAAAGCTGACGCACCACTTTACCGGGCATGCCCAGCACCATCGAGCCGTCGGGAATTTCCTTGCCCTCGCCGATGAAGGCGCGGGCGCCGATCAGGCAGTTCTTGCCGATCCTGGCGCCATTGAGGATCACGGCACCGATGCCGACCAGGCTGCCTTCGCCGATGGTGCAGCCGTGCAGCATGACCTTGTGGCCGATGCTGACATCGGCTTCGAGGATGAGGGGCTTGCCCGGGTCGCAGTGCAGGACCGAGCCATCCTGGACGTTGACGCGGTCGCCGATGGTCACGCTTTCTGCGTCGGCCCGGACCACGCAGTTGAACCAGATGCTGGCCTGGTGGCCCAGGCTGACATCGCCGATGACGCTGGCTGATGGTGCGATGAAGTACTCGCTGGAGGCGAAGCGGATGCGCTTGTCACCCAATGCGAAGATGGTCATGTGGCTCCTTCCTGATCGTGTTGGCCTGGTGTCCGGACAGGCTGATTCTGGCGATACTGGCGGGGGCAATACGAGCCCGGCTTGCCGAAGCGGCCGCCTGCACCCTCCAGCACATGGCGCGCGCATCATAGCATCGCGAATCTGACAAATGCTGCGTGCTAACATCAGCCATGAATGCTGATCTGCATTGCCATTCAACGGCTTCCGACGGGCTCCTGCCCCCGGTGGAAGTGGTTGAGCGGGGCCATTGGCGCGGTGTGGATATGCTGGCCCTGACCGACCACGACGAGACCGTCGGGCTGGTCGCAGCGCGTGAGCGTGCCGAACACCTGGGCCTCCGGTTCATCAATGGCGTCGAAATCTCGGTGAGCTGGAAAGACGACACCGTGCACATCGTCGGGCTCAACATCGATCCGGCCAACCCGGCCCTAGATGCGGGCCTGTCGCGCATACGCGCGACGCGCGATGGACGTGCCCAGCGCATCGCCGAAGCGCTGGAGGCCGAAGGGGTGCCCGATGCCCTGGCCGGCGCCTTGAAGTATGCCGGCAATCCGGAGTTGATCAGCCGGGCGCATTTCGCCCGTTACCTTGCGGCGCTGGGCTATGCGCGGGACGTCAAGTCGGTTTTCGATCACTATCTGGCCACCGGCAAACCCGGCTTCGTGCCGCATGCCTGGGCGACCCTGGAAGAGGCGCTGGCGTGGATCACCGGCAGTGGCGGCGTGGCAGTGCTGGCCCATCCCGGTCGCTGCCGCTTCAAGGGGGCGGAGATGCGCGATTTTCTAAGCCGCTTCCGCGAGGCCGGAGGCGAGGGTATCGAAGTGCTCTCCGGTGCCCATTCGCCGGAGAATACGCGTGAGTTTGCCGATTTGGCGAAGGCCTTCGGGTTGCTGGCATCCCGCGCTTCGGATTTTCATGGGCCCGGGGAAAGCCGCATTGACCTGGGTGGCATGCCCGAATTGCCCGAGGGGCTGACGCCGGTGTGGCAGCGGTTCTCCTGAAAGACGCGGTACATCCCTCATGGCGCAGTATTTCCTCATCCATCCGACGCATCCGCAGCGCCGCCTGCTGCAGCAGGCCACGGCCATCGTCCGGGCTGGTGGTGTCATCGGTTACCCAAGCGATTCGAGTTATGCCATTGGCTGCCACATCGGCGACAAGGCAGCGCTGGAACGCATGCGCCGCATCCGCCAGGTGGATGACAAGCACCAGTTGACCCTGATGTGCCGCGACCTGTCCGAGATTGCCGTCTTTGCGCGCGTGGACAATGCGCAATACCGCCTGCTCAAGCGACTGACACCGGGCAGTTTTACGTTCATTCTGGAAGCAACACGGGAGCTGCCGCGGCGTATCCTGCATCCGCGCCGCAAGACCATAGGGATACGCGTACCGGACCATCCGGTGACCCATGCGCTGCTGGCAGAACTGGGCGAGCCGCTGCTGTCCACCACGGCCATCCTGCCCGGCGATGAGGCGCCGATCAGCGAGGGTCTGGAATTGCGCGAGCGTGTCGAGCATGACCTGGATCTGGTGCTTGATTGCGGTTCGTGTGGGGTGTTGCCGACCACGGTGATCGACCTGACTGGTCCAGAGCCGGTCATCGTTCGCCAGGGCAAGGGCGACGTTGGGGAACTCGGCTTGCGCTAGAGCGGTGGCGACCATGCGATTTCCCTTGCTTGCCGGGAAGGCCGAAAATGGGGCCGCTCTGTTAGAATCCACCGTCGAATTTCCGGCATTTTCAGTCAGCAGCGGGCTCATGGAATCCCTAGTTCAGACCGTGGCAATCTATGCCTTGCCGGTCATCTTCGCCATCACGCTGCACGAGGCTGCGCATGGCTATGCTGCGCGCCATTTCGGTGACCTGACTGCCTGGCGGCTGGAGCGCGTCAGCCTGAATCCCATCCGTCACATCGATGTCCTGGGCACCATTGTGCTGCCCATCATCATCCTGTTGAGCACCAAGGGCAGCTTTGTGTTCGGTTGGGCCAAGCCGGTGCCGGTGGATTTCGGCGCATTGCGCAATCCCAAGCGCGACATGCTCTGGGTGGCCGCGGCCGGCCCCATGGCCAATCTGGCCATGCTGCTGGGCTGGGCGGCCGGCCTGAAGGTGGCCGTGCTCAGCGGCAGTGCGCCAGGTGGCTTTCTGGTCGAGGTGGCGCAGGCCGGCATCCTGACCAACGTGCTCTTCATGCTCTTCAACCTGCTGCCCATTCTGCCGCTGGACGGCGGGCGGGTGCTGTGCTCCTTATTGCCGGATCGCCTGGCTTATCCCTATTCCAGGCTGGAGCGGTTCGGATTTCCCATCCTCATCGGACTGCTGCTGCTGAGCCAGTTCGGGTTCAATGTTCTCGGCTACATCCTCACGCCCATGATCGTCGGCGTGCTGACCGTGGTGGCCAGCCTTTTCCAGCTAACTGACTTCTGAGCGCATCCATGTACCAAGAACGCATCGTTTCGGGAATGAGGCCAACGGGTGCTCTGCACCTGGGGCACTACCACGGCGCCATCAAGAACTGGATACGCCTGCAGACGGAGTATCCCTGCTATTTCTTCGTCGCGGACTGGCATGCGCTGACCACCCATTACAACACTCCCGAGGTGATCGAGCGTAATGTCTGGGACATGGTCATCGACTGGCTGGCAGCCGGCATCGACCCGGCGCAGTCTGTGCTGTTCCTGCAGTCGCGTGTCCCCGAACATGCCGAACTGCACACGTTGCTTTCCATGATCACCCCGCTGGGCTGGCTGGAGCGCGTGCCGACCTACAAGGACCAGCAGGAAAAGCTCTCCGACAAGGATTTGTCGACCTACGGTTTCCTGGGTTATCCGCTGCTGCAGAGTGCCGACGTGCTGATCTATCGTGCCAAGTATGTGCCGGTGGGCGAGGATCAAGTCCCACACATCGAGTTCATGCGGGAGATTGCACGCCGCTTCAACCACATCTACGGCCGTGAGCCAGGCTTCGAAGACAAGGCCAGGGAAGCGGCCAAAAAGATGGGCAGCAAGAAGGCCAGGCTGTATGCGGAGCTTCGCACCCGTTACCAGGAGCAGGGCGACGCCCAGGCGCTCGAGTCGGCGCGCGCGCTGCTGGAGGAGCAGCAGAACCTGTCGGCAGGCGACAAGGAACGGCTGTTCGGCTACCTCGAAGGCGGCGGGCGCATGATCCTGGTCGAGCCGGAAGTGCTGCTGACCGAGGCTTCGAAATTGCCCGGGCTGGATGGCGCCAAGATGTCCAAGTCCTACAACAACACCATCGCGCTGCGCGAAGACCCTGAAGTCATCGTGAAGAAGATGCGCACCATGCCAACGGACCCGGCGCGCGTGAAGCGCACCGATCCCGGCAATCCGGAAAAGTGCCCGGTGTGGCAATTTCACGTGGTGTATTCGGATGACAAGACCCGCCAGTGGGCGGACCAGGGTTGCCGTTCTGCAGGGATCGGTTGCCTGGAATGCAAACAACCGGTGATCGACGCAGTGCTCAAGGAACTGGCGCCCATACGCGAGCGCGCCCAGAAGTACATGGACGATGTGACGCTGGTGAAGAACATCGTCGCCGACGGCTGCGAGAAGGCGCAGAAGCTGGCCCAGGAGACCATGCGTGAGGTGCGCGAAGCCATGGGCCTGGATTATTCATGAGTGTCGCCGCCGAGAGCCTGCCTGTGCAGGGCACCATTCCGACACCGGTCGCCGATCCGGTGCTGCCGCACATCGCCAGGGTGCGCGGCGAGCTGCTGGCCGAACTGCCGCAGGACCTCTACATTCCTCCAGACGCGCTGGAGGTGTTCTTCGACACCTTCGAAGGTCCGCTCGACCTGCTGCTATACCTGATACGCAAGGCCAACATCGACATTCTCGACATACCGATGGCGCGGCTGACCGAACAGTACATCGAGTACGTCGAGGTGATGCGGCACAAGAACCTCGAGCTGGCGGCCGAGTACCTGGTCATGGCGGCCATGCTGATGCAGATCAAGTCGCGCATGCTTCTGCCGAGGCCCAAGGCGATCGAGGAGGAGCACGACCCGCGTGCCGAACTGGTACGGCGCCTGCTCGAGTACGAGCGCATGAAGGTTGCCGCCCAGAAGATCGACGCCTTGCCGCAACTGGGGCGTGATTTCCAGGCCGTTGAAGTCTGGATCGAAGAGACCCTGATTGAGCGTTTGCCGCAGGTGAGCCTGGATGATCTCACCGTGGCCTGGCGTGCCGTGGTGGCGCGGGCCAAAGTCAACCAGCATCACCATATCTCGCGCGACCAGTTGTCGGTGCGCGAGTACATGACGACCATCCTGCGCAAGCTCGGCGGCGGGCAGTTCACCGAATTTGCGAGCCTGTTCGATACCACCAAGGGTGTACCCATGCTGGTGGTCAATTTTCTGGCGGTGCTGGAACTGGTGCGCGAGCGCCTGATCGAGATCACCCAGGCCGAGCCCTTTTCCCCCATCTATGTGAAGCTGATTCATGCTCAGCCCTAGCGAAGTCAAAGTGGTCCTGGAGGCCGCGCTGCTTTCCACGACGACCCCGTTGTCCATAGGCGAGTTGCGCCATCTGTTCGAAGAGGAGGTGGGTGGCGATACTGTCCGCCGCCTGCTGGACGAGTTGCGCAATGACTGGAATGGCCGGGGTGTCGAACTGGTCACCCTGTCCTCGGGCTGGCGTTTCCAGACCAGGCCGGCATTCAATCAGTATGTCGATCGGCTCCAGCCGGAACGGCTGCCGCGCTATTCGCGGGCGGTGATGGAGACGCTGGCCATCATTGCCTATCGCCAGCCGGTTACCCGCGGCGACATCGAGGACATACGCGGGGTGACCGTGTCCACCGACGTCATCAAGAAGCTGGAGGAACGCGGCTGGATCGATGTTGTCGGACAACGTGATGTGCCGGGCCGTCCGGCACTGTATGCCACTACCAAAACTTTCCTGGATGACCTGGGTTTGCGTACGCTGCAGGAACTCCCACACCTGGATGAGATTGCGAGGAACTTTGAACTCACACCGACCGAAATCGCCCCGCAAACCGAGCCGCAGTCCGCTGCGCCAGCCACAGAAGAGCACCCAGAAGCAGAGCCCGAGGAGCAACGGGACGAGGGGGGCGACGTCGTCCCGGACGACCAGGCAGACAGAGGGGAGTTGGGAGAGCAGGCGGGAGGCAGGCAGGCAGATGACCGGGGAGAGGGCGCCCCGGATGGAGGAGCGGACAGCGGGCCGGACGGATACGAGGAGGGCATCGCCCGGCGCGAATCCATCGAGTCGCCCGGGGGGCGATCCGAAACGGACGTCGAGGCAGGATCGGAGCCCGGAGTCGAGGCCATTTCAGACGCCGTCGAAACCCCGGGGTCGGAGTGGCCGAACGGAGGGCCCGGCGAGCCCGTTGAGGAAGCCGGAGGGGTCGAGACCTCAGCGGGATTGGACGGATCGGGGAGCGACACAGAACCGGACGGCCAGGCCGATGGGGGCGGCAGCGACGAAGGGACCGAAACGGAAGAGCCCGATACGCGAGGGGCGGGCGGGAGCACCTGACGCCGGGCATCTGTCGGTGCAGTCCTCGGCTGAGGCATCCGAGAAGCTGCAAAAGGTGCTGGCCAGGGCGGGGTTGGGCTCCCGTCGCGACATGGAAGTGCTTGTGGAGGCAGGCCGGGTCACGGTTAATGGGGCGCCGGCAGGCATAGGGCAGCGCGTTATTCCGGGAGACCGCATTGCCCTTGACGGTCGCATGGTACGTATCGGTGAGGCGCCTGCCGAGGCGCAGATCCTGATTTATCACAAGCCAGCCGGGGAGATGGTGACTTCGCGGGATCCCGAAGGCCGCCCGACCGTGTTTGAAAGCCTGCCCCGGATCAAGGGGGGGCGCTGGATTGCCATCGGTCGCCTGGATTTCAATACCAGCGGCCTGCTGCTGTTCACCGATTCCGGTGAACTGGCCAATGTGCTGATGCACCCACGGGCCGGACTGGAGCGGGAATATGCCGTGCGTGTCATGGGGCAGTTGACTTCCGAGCAAAT
This sequence comes from uncultured Pseudomonadota bacterium, assembly GCA_903864555.1. The sequence goes on from CAIPGJ010000701.1 coordinate 6,450, forward strand.
GAAGGCGTTGACAATGGGGGTGGAGCTGGAAGATGGACCCGCCGCCTTCCAGAAGATCAGCTTCCAGGGCGGCGAGGGCAGCAATCACTGGTATTCCGTGGTGCTGGATGAGGGGCGGAATCGCGAAGTTCGCCGCATGTTCGAACATTTCGGTCTGGTGGTCAGCCGGCTGATCCGGGTCCGCTTTGGATCATTGAGTCTGCCATCGGATCTGCCACGTGGTCGCTGGAAAATTCTTGCACCGCAGCAAGTTGCAGCATTCACTGCTGAACTTGCCTCTTCATGATCTATCGAAATAGATGCGGGTTTGGCCTTGTTTCGGAAGACGAATCTTGCTAGACTAGCGTCCGCTTTAAACAGGGGGCGTTGCCCGGGAGAATGGGGAGCGCGGTAAAGACAAAAAATGGGCTGTACGGGCCCATTTTTTATTTGTGGTGCCGAAATGCGTGGTGGTTTGGATGCGCTGGAAAAGTTACTGACCCAGACGCTATCAGGTTTGGGTTACGAGCTTTCTGATCTTCATTTATCAAATAAAAACAAGTACTTCCAGATTTTTATTGATAAGGGGTTTGAGCAGGGTGTGCCTAATGGCGGCATCACCCTGGAAGACTGCCAGAGAGCCAGCCAGCAGGTGCAGCGGGTGCTCGAGGTGGAAGGAATCGACTACGACCGGTTGGAGGTGTCTTCGCCCGGTCTGGACCGCAGGCTCAAGAAGCCAGCGGACTTTGTGCGCTTCAGGGGGCACGAAGCGGAAGTGCGGCTGTGTGTGCCGGTGAATGGCCGGCGCAGGCTGGTTGGAACGTTGGTTGAACTGGTTGGCGAAGTGCTGCAGATGGACGTCGACGGGGTACGCTTTGAAGCGGAACTCGGGAATGTTGAGCGGGCGCGTCTGGTGCCGAAGATTTAAGGAGCAGGAGGTTGCAAGTGAACCGCGAATTGCTATTGCTGGTCGATGCCCTTGCGCGCGAGAAGAACGTCCACAAGGAGACGGTCTTCGGGGCGCTCGAGATGGCCATTGCTTCTGCAACCAAGAAGCGCTTCAGCGAAGAAGTTGAAGTGCGCGTCTCCATCGACCGTGAAACCGGGGATTTCGAGTCCTTCCGGCGCTGGCAGGTGCTGGCTGACGATGCCGTCGAATCGCCTCCGCACCAGATTGCGCTGTCCGAAGCGCAAAAGCAGTACGGCGACATCCAGGTCGAGGACTACATCGAGGAACAACTTGAGCCGATCGAGTTCGGCCGGATTGGCGCCCAGGCAGCCAAGCAGGTCATTCTGCAGCGCATCCGCGATGCCGAGCG
>CAIPGJ010000702.1 GCA_903864555.1 uncultured Pseudomonadota bacterium
AGGGAAAGGTCCATTTCGGCGCATTGCGGCGTTGCTCGCCCCTTGCTTGCAGCCAGCAAGCTGCGGGACTCGCGCCTTGCACTGCCCCGAAATGGCGCCTTTCGTACTTCGCGGATCATTATGAAACAGGTTCTAAAGGAAAAACTTTGACCCATAAGAAACTTGCATTCATCGGCTTGGGTGTCATGGGCTTTCCCATGGCCGGCCACCTCGCCACAAAGGGTGGACACCCTGTAAAGGTCTATAACCGGACAGCGGCCAAGGCCAACGACTGGGTATCCCGATATGGTGGTGAGTACGCCGGAACGCCGGCACAAGCTGCCGCTGGCGCCGACATCGTGTTCTGCTGCGTGGGCGATGACCCGGACCTGAGGGAAGTCACCGTTGGGCCCCAAGGTGCCTTTTCGGCTATGTCCCCGGGGGCCATTTTTGTGGACCACACGACCGCATCGGCAGATATTGCGCGTGAACTGTCTGCTGAGGCGGTCCGCAAAGGATTCCATTTCCTGGATGCTCCCGTCTCTGGCGGACAGGCTGGTGCCGAAAACGGGGCCTTGACCATCATGGTGGGCGGAGAACCAGCGCCTTTCGATACTGCCAAGGATGTCATGGCGCATTACGCCAGGGCGGTAAGCTTGCTCGGCCCCTCCGGCAGCGGGCAACTGACCAAAATGGTCAATCAGATCTGCATCGCCGGTCTGCTGGAAGGCCTTGCCGAGGGCATCGCCTTCGGACAGCGTGCGGGTCTCGACATGCAGCAGGTGCTGGGCGTGATCTCCAAGGGTGCCGCCCAGTCCTGGCAAATGGAGAATCGGGGCAAGACCATGGTCGAGGACCGCTTCGACTTCGGTTTTGCCGTCGACTGGATGCGCAAGGACTTGCGTATCTGCATCGAGGAAGCCCGACGAAACGGGGCATTGCTCCCGGAAACCACACGCGTCGCCGGCTTCTATGACGACATTTCAGCCATGGGCGGAGGGCGCTGGGATACCTCCAGCCTGGTGCGCAGGCTACGGCAATCAAACTGATCACTATTGAGAGGGGCTCAACCAATGAACATGCCATTTCGCTGGCCACCTGTGTATCACGCCGGACATCTGGCCCCTCAGGAGTTGCCTGGGCAGGCCTTGTGGTTTGTCTTCAGGCGCGGGGAGTTGCTGGTGATGCAGGGCGACGAGGGCAATGCCATGCTGCAACCCATTGCTTCGCCATCGCAGCTCGGGCTCACCCCCCTTCGTCAGCAATATCTCGGGCTGCTGGGCGAACTGCATTGCTACGCCGCCGAAGTGGATGCCGACAGTGATGACCCCGAAGGCTGGGGCTGGCTGGGACTACGCAATCTCTTTGGCGCCCTGGACGAAGATGTATTTTCACTGGCGGGGCGTGCAGCGCAGTTGCTGGAATGGGAACGCACCCACCGGTACTGCGGCGCCTGCGGCTCGCTCATGCAACAGCACGCCAGCGAGCGTGCCCTGGAATGCCCCCAGTGCCAACTAATCGCTTATCCGCGCATCACGCCCGCCATCATGGCGCTGGTGCGCGATGGCGAGCGCCTGCTGCTTGGACGTTCGCGGCACTTCCGGCGCGGCTCCTACAGTGTCCTGGCCGGGTTTCTCGAGCCGGGGGAGACGCTCGAACAATGCGTGGCACGGGAAGTGCGCGAAGAGGTCGGCGTGGAAGTAAAGAACGTCCGCTACTTTGCCAGCCAGCCCTGGCCGTTTCCACACCAGATGATGATTGCGTTCTTTGCCGAATACGCCGGGGGCGAGTTGCGTATCGATCCTGTAGAGATTGAAGACGCACAGTGGTTCAATATTGGTCAGTTGCCACCGATTCCGGGTAAAATATCGCTCGCCCGTCGTCTCATCGATGCGGCGGTTGGGGGGATGTAAGCGCATCTCTTTCGAACAACGGCAAATGGGGATTTATGCAAATTGAACGGTCTTCATCTTGTCGCCAACCTTTATGGGTGCAGGGGTGACGCACGCTATCTGACGGACCGGGATGCCCTCCGGCTATCCTGTCTTGGCGCAGTCCAGGCAGCAAGCCTCTCCAGCCTGGGGGATCTGTTCCATCAATTCGACGGCGGTGGCGTGACCGGCGCCGTGGTGCTGGCTGAATCGCATCTGGCCATACACACCTGGCCTGAGCTGAACAGTGTCACGCTGGACGTCTATGTCTGCAATTACACACAGGACAACAGTTCCAAGGCCGACCAGGTCGTGCGTGAACTGATGGCCTTGTTCGACCCTGTGGAACACGTGCGCCATGACGTGCCGCGCGATCTGCAACACCTGTACGAGAACCTCAATCCCGATTACGGCTTCTTCATTCGCTCATCGAAGCGACTTGAGGATTTCCATACCGGGTTGCAAAGTCTTGAAGTGCATGAAACCCCGCAGTTCGGCCGGCTGTTCAGGCTGGACGGCTGTTTCATGACCTCCGAACGTGAAGAATTCGTTTATCACGAGAACCTGATCCACCCGGCGGCCATTGCACATGCTGCGCCAAAGCGCGCGCTCATCATTGGTGGCGGGGATGGCGGCGCGGCCGAAGAGTTGCTCAAACACCCGTCGATCGAGCAGGTGACAGTGGTCGAACTGGATGGGAAAGTCATCGAAATCGCCAAAAAATACTTTGGTGAAATCCATCGCGGCGCCTTCGACAGCCCCCGGCTGCGCGTGCTGATTGAAGATGGCATGGCCTTCTTGGCAAACACCCGTGAGAAATTCGACCTGATCGCGCTGGACCTTCCAGACCCGATCGGCCCTGCCACGGCGCTTTATGAAGTGCCCTTCTTCAGGGACTGCAAGAAGGCTCTCGCCCCCGGTGGTGTACTCACCTTGCATCTGGGCTCGCCGGTCTCCAGACCTGACCGCGTGAGTGCCCACTATCAGCGTCTAACCAGTGTTTTCGGCGTGGTACGCCCCTACACCATGTTCATCCCGCTGTATGGGTGCCTGTGGGCCATGGCCTGCTGCTCCGACACGCTGGATCCGGTAACCGTCAGCATGTCCGAGGTGGACAAGCGCATTGCCAAGCGCGGGCTCACCCATCTGCAGTACTACAACGGCGGCACCCACCACGCGGTGTTCGGCCTGCCGAACTTCGTGCGGGACCTGACGGTTGGCAAACACCCGGCA
>CAIPGJ010000703.1 GCA_903864555.1 uncultured Pseudomonadota bacterium
CGCAAGCGCTACGAAAAGGGTGAACTGGCGCTGGACATCAACAACATGCGCCCGGCGCTGGAGAAACTCGGGCTGCGCTATGTCGACAGCGCAGCCGACCTGGACAAGGCATAACGAGGGGGAGCGGATGCCGGCCTGCGCGCCAGCCTGTATCCACAGGGAACCCGAACGGCCGCTTGAAATCATTGAAGGAGAATGTATGAAACACGCAAGCAAGATGTTCATCTGCCTCGCTGGCTTGCTGGCTGCCGCACCGCTGGCCGCTCTCGCGCAGGGCTACCCCAACAAACCGATCCGTCTGGTGAACCCTTTTGCACCGGGTGGCACCACCGAGATCACCGCCCGCACCGTTGCGGCGGAACTGTCGAAGAACATGGGCGTGCAGTGGATACTGGACAGCAAGCCCGGTGCCGGCGGCAACATCGCCATGGAGGAAGTGCTGCGCGCCCCCGCCGATGGTTACACCCTTGTCGTCGGCCATATCGGCACGCTGGCGGTGAATCCCTACATGTTCGAGAAGCTGCCCTTCGACACCAACCGCGACTTCGCGCCGATTTCGCTGTGGGTGAAGGTGCCACAGCTGTATGTGGTGCATGCCGACGTGCCCGTGAAGGACCTGCGCGAATTCGTCAAGCTGGTGCAATCGAAGCCGGGCACCATGAGCTACGGCTCGGCCGGCATCGGCTCGGCCGGGCACCTGGCCACCGAGTACTTCAAGCTGGTGTCGAAGATCAACCTGCTGCATGTGCCCTACAAGGGGACCGGCCCGCAGCTCATCGACCTGGTGGCCGGGCGTAACCAGTTTGCCGCCCTGGGCACGCCGCCGCTGATGACCCACATCAAGGCGGGCAAGCTGCGCCCCATCGCCATCGGCAGCAGCCAGCGCTCGGCGCTCCTGCCCGATGTGCCCACCGTGGCCGAGCAGGGCTTTCCCGGTTACGAAACCACGCAATGGTATGGCCTGATCGGCTCCAGCAAGCTGCCGGCGGACATCATCAAGCGCCTCGGTGACGAGTCGGCCAAGGCGATGCGCACGCCGGCCGTGCGCGACCGCTTTGCCGCCGATGACACCGTGTCCGTTGGTTCCACACCGAAGGAGTTCGTCGACTTCATCCGCGGCGAGCAGGCCCGCTGGAGCGAAGTGGTGCAGAAGGCCAATATCAAGCCGGAGTAAGTCGTGGCGATGCAGTACCCGGCGGACAGGTGTCCGCCGGTCAGCGTGCCGGGTCCGGCGTCTTCGGACCGTTTCGCACAGCCCAGGACAGATTCACTTGGAAGGAAAACCCGCAATGATCATCGATTGCCACGGTCACTACACGACCTCACCCAAACCGCTGGAGGACTACCGCCAGTCGCAGATCACCGGCCTCAAGGATCCGGCCAATCAGCCGGCCAAGGGCAGCCTGACCATCACCGATGACCAGATCCGCGAGAGCCTGGAAGGCGCGCAGCTGAGGATGCAGCGCGAGCGCGGTACCGACCTCACCATCTTTTCGCCGCGCGCCTCGGCCATGGGCCACCACGTCGGCAACGAGAC
>CAIPGJ010000704.1 GCA_903864555.1 uncultured Pseudomonadota bacterium
AGGTCCACGCCCACGGCGTTCACGCAGTCCTCCACCACGGCGTCCAGCGAACGCGATAGCGCGCGCTGGTTGACGTCGTGCTGGTACTGGCCCACGCCGATGGACTTGGGGTCGATCTTCACCAGCTCGGCCAGCGGGTCCTGCAGGCGGCGCGCGATGGACACGGCGCCGCGGATGCTGACGTCCAGGTCGGGGAACTCCTCCGCAGCCAGAGCCGAGGCCGAATACACCGAAGCGCCCGCCTCGCTTACCACGATCTTCGAGAGGCCCGGATGGCGGCTGGCCATCAGCTTCAACAGTTCGGTGACCAGCTTGTCGGTCTCGCGGCTGGCCGTGCCATTGCCGATGGAGATCAGCTCCACCTTGTTGCGCTCCACCAGCGCGCCCAGCGCGGCGAGCGAACCCTGCCAGTCATTGCGCGGCTGGTGTGGGTAGATGGTGGCGGTGTCGAGCAGCTTGCCGGTGTTGTCCACCACGGCCACCTTGCAGCCGGTGCGGATGCCCGGGTCGACGCCCATCACCACCTTGCGGCCGGCTGGCGCGGCCAGCAGCAGCTCATGCAGGTTGCGGCCGAACACGCGGATGGCTTCGGCCTCGGCCGCCTCGCGCAGTTGCAGCATCAGTTCGGTGTGCAGGTGCATCTGGATCTTCACCCGCCAGGCCCAGCGGCAGACATCGGCCAGCCACTTGTCGGCGGGACGCGCCTTGTTCTCGATGCCGAAATGGCCGGCGACGATGGCTTCGCAGGGGTGGGGCACCAGCGCCTCGACTTCCTCGCCCAGCCCCAGGCTGACGGACAGCACACCCAAGTGCCGGCCGCGGAACAGCGCCAGCGCGCGGTGCGACGGGATGGCCCGGAATTCCTCGGCGTAGGCGTAGTAGTCGCGGAACTTCTCTTCCTCCGCGCCTTCCTTGCCCTCCACCACCTTGGACACCAGCACGCCCTGGTCCTGCAGCTTCTTGCGCAGCACCGCCAGCAGGTCGGCCGTTTCGGAGAAGCGCTCGGACAGGATGTCGCGCGCGCCGTCGAGCGCCGCCTTCACGTCGGGCACGTTGATGGCTTCGACGCCCTCCGTCTCCGGCACCACCTTGAGGTAGGCCTTGGCCTCTTCCTCGGGCACCAGCGAGGGGTTGGCAAACAGGGCGTCGGCCAGCGGCTCCAGGCCCGCTTCGCGCGCGATCTGCGCCTTGGTGCGACGCTTGGGCTTGTAGGGCAGGTAGAGGTCTTCCAGCGCCTGCTTGGTGGCGGCGGCGCCGACAGCGCTGCGCAGCGCGTCGGTCATCTTGCCCTGCGATTCGATGGATTCGAGGATGGTGCCGCGGCGCTCTTCCAGCTCGCGCAGGTAGATCAGCCGTTCTTCCAGCGTGCGCAATTGCGTGTCGTCGAGGTTGCCGGTGACTTCCTTGCGATAGCGCGAGATGAAGGGCACGGTGGCGCCTCCGTCCAGGAGTTCCACCGCCGCCCTGACCTGCTGCGGCTGCACACTGATTTCGGCTGCCAGGGCCCGGGTGATCTTGGCCTGGATGTCGTCGCTGAGCTTGGTTGCCATGTTGTCCGGTTCTGCTGCGTGATGAAAGGCGCGGCATTGTGCCATACGGCCGCGGGCGGAAAGTTTGCCGGAGGCCATGCACCGAGCGCTAATGTGATAGGCATTGACGGACAGGCGGCAGGCAGTGCGGCCCTGTCGCAGCCAGGGCCCCTGCACGATTGGTTATTGATATCATTTTTGTGTGATAACCATCACCTTTATTAGGTAAGCATTCATATTGTTATCACGTGCATTCAGGCCTTCCCGGCCTGCCTGAGGGCGTTCACAAATACGGACGCAACTGGCTTGCCAGCACTCCGGCCAGGACGCGTATGATCGCGGTGGAGATTGTCAAACAAGGAGGAAATCCGATGAAACACATCAGCAAACCCCTGTCTGCCCTTGGTTCCGCCCTGGCTGCGCTGGGCACTGTGGCAATGATCGGCGCCGCCCAGGCCCAGACCTATCCCGCCAAGCCGGTGCGCATCAT
>CAIPGJ010000705.1 GCA_903864555.1 uncultured Pseudomonadota bacterium
CTCAGCATGCGGTGAGATCGCTGAGAATGGAATGCACAAAAACAAGAGCGCCTAACAGAATTGCAGTCAGGCGCCCTGATATAGGGGAGCGCGAGGGGATGTGTCCCCTCGCATTGTTAGGCACTCTAAGGCTCGCTTGTCTTCGGCATGTCATCGTCCGACGGCGAGCAGGAACAAGTGATACCAAAGGAGGCGTGGATGTCCGAGCGTAATGTGATTTCTGCAGACTCACACGTAATCGAACCGCCCGAAATGTGGCGTGAGTACATTGATCCCAAGCTGCGGGATCGTGCGCCGCATCTGGAGCATGGCAAGGAGAACGATTTTTACTGCATCGAAGGCCTTAAGCCCATGGATGTCACGGTGCTTTCCAGTGCAGGCACGCCATCCGAGGAACTGAAGACCTGGAGGCGCTGGGATGCGCCTGGTCGTCTCAAGGGTGGCTGGGATCCGGTGCAGAGAAAGAAGGACGCGATCAAGGATGGCGTCGATGCCGAGGTGCTCTACGCCACCATCGCCATGAAGATGCTGCCCTTGAAGGACATGGAGTACAAGCACGCCTGCTTCAAGGCCTACAACCGCTGGCTTGCTGATTTCTGCAACACCGATACCAAGCGCTTCATGGGTATGGCAGTGCTGATGACTGATGACATCGAATCGGCTGTCAAGGACATGCACGAGGCGAAGAAAATGGGACTGGGCGGGGCCATGCTGGGGATGACCTCCAGCGACGAGGTCACCTACGCCAGTCCGGAGTTCGATCCGCTATGGGCGGTGGCTCAGGATCTCGACATGCCGCTGGCCATGCACAACTTCTCCCAGGGCGAGACCCGGGTGGTGCGCAGCCGTTTCGAGACCTTTGCCACGGCGCCGGCGGATGTGCAGTACTGCATCTCCAGCCTCATCTTCAACGACGTGTTCGAGCGCTTTCCGAAACTCAAGATACTGTCGGTGGAGAACGACGTGGGCTGGGCGGCCAATTACCTGCAGCGTCTGGATCACTGCTTTCACCGCTACAGCGTGCTGCTGAACAAGACTTTCAAGTCCGGGCGCCTGCCCAGCCAGCAGTTCCGCGACCATGTATGGCTCACTTTCATGGACGACATGGCCGCCGTGCGCACCTACGACCTGGTCGGCGTGGACAATGTCATGTGGGCCAACGACTATCCGCACGGGGACAGCACCTTCCCGCATTCCAGGGAAGCCATTTCGCGCCAGTTCGACCACATTCCGGCAACGGATCGGCAAAAGCTGTTGCGCGACAATGTGCTGAAACTGTTCAAGTGGCACTGAGGTTCGCGGGCATCCCGTTGCACTCTCACCCGGTGCCAGCGCCGTCAAGGCCGGGTGATTGCCCGGGCAGCCATTAAACGTTTTTCGAGGGAATGCGGCTATGGCAGGTGAGGACATTGAGGTGGAACTGTGGAACCTGCGTGTTCCATTGGTGCCCCCCATACAGACACCTAGAGGCGCAGTTACCGAGACCTGCCTGCTGCTGGTGTTTGCAAGTGATGCAAGGGGGCATCGCGGCATTGGCTATTCCTCCTACCGGCGCGCTGCCGACATGGAGCAGTCATCGGCGATCGCCGCAAGGCTGATTGACGCAAGCCAAAGCACGCTTGCCGGACTGCTCGGCATTGAGCGCATCCAGGAGAGCATGGGTCCGGACAACGCTCCCGCCAAGGCGGCAGCCAGTGCCTTGAGTCTGGCAGCCTGGGATCTGGCCGGCAAGCAGGCGGCTGTGCCCTGTGCCGATCTCTGGGGCCGGCAGTCCGGACGCGAAAACCTCGAATGCTATGCCAGCGCGCTCTGGCTGGACAAGTCCGCAGCCGAACTGACCGAGGAGGCCAGGGAACATCGCGCGAATCACTACCGTTACGTGAAGATGCGTGTCAGCCAGTCGCTTGAAGACAATCTGGAGCGCATTGCGGCGGTGCGCCAGGTCTACACGGAACCGCATAGCATCGCGCTGGAAACCGGCTCTGAGTGGACGGCCGAGATCTGCAATGCCTTTCTGGACCAATGCCCCTGGCCGCTGCTGTGGATAGAGGATCCGGAGTCCCATGCGAAGATCCACAATGTAAAGGCGCATCCGGTCAATTCAATTGCAGCCGGGGAGAAGTCCACCAGCGCACCAGAACTCTACGAGCTTTACACCCGTGGCGGACTGCGCAAGCTCATCATCGATGTGCAGTACATCGGCGGTCCGCTGCGTTTTCTGGAGGCGGCGCGGGTGCTCAATGCGCTTGGAGCCACGGTGGGGGCACATCGTTTTTCGCACTACTCCATGCATTTGATGGCCTGTCTGCCACGCAGTTTGCCCATAGAAATGCTGGACTGGACCAACCCGGCGTTTCATCCCCTGGCGGGTCCGGATGCATCCGGTCGATTGCCGGTCCAGGGACCAGGTTTTCACATCGTGCTGGACCAGGCCATCATGGACCGGCATGGGGTCAGGCTGCCATTGCAGCCTTGAGCCGGGTGGAGCCTGCCGGCCAGCAGCCTGCAGGCAGTGTTGCTGGATGCTGGTTTCACAGACGTGTTGCGCAAGTGTGTCACCCGAACCTTGGCGCCCGATCGGAGGAGATCACATGTCGGAATTCCTGTTAGCGGCAAGCCACCTGTTGCTGGCGCTGATGTTGATGGTCTGTCCCGGGCTTCTTCTGGCACAGCAGAACTTTCCCGCCAAACCGGTGCGCATCATCGTGCCTTATCCGCCGGGCGGAGGACTCACGCCGACGGCGCGTCTGCTCGGTCAGAAGCTGACCGAGAACTGGGGCCAGCAGGTCATCATCGACAACCGTGGCGGTGGCAATACCATCATCGGTTCAGAGGCTGTTGCGAAGGCTGTGCCTGACGGCTACACGCTTTTGTTTCAGGCCAACAGCCACATTCTCACACCCCTGCTGCTCACAACGCCCTTTGATCCCATCCGGGATTTCACCCCAGTTGCCACGGCGTCCGTCAGTGAATTTGCCCTGGTGGTACACCCTACTGTGAAAGCCGCGAACCTGAAGGAGTTGACGGCGCTGGCCAGGGCGCAACCCGGGAAGTTGAACTTTGCCACGTCAGGAAGCGGAAACGTGACGCACATGGCCATGGAACTGGTGAATCTCATGGCAGGCGTCAGGATGCAGCAGGTGCCCTACAAGGGATCGGGCCCGGCCATGACGGACTTGCTCGGGGGGCAGGTACAGGTCTACATGGGTGTTTCGGCTAATATCATCCCCCATGTGAAGAGCGGTAAGCTCATTGGCATTGCCGTCTCGGGAGACAAGCGCCTGCAGGCTCTGCCGCAGGTGCCCACCCTGACGGAATCCGGCATGCCCGGGTTCCGGCTCAATGCCTGGACGGGTGTATTCGGGCCGGCAGGCATGTCCAAAGCGCTGCTCGACAAGTTATCCGCGGATTTCATGAGCATCGCGCAGGCACCCGAATTCAGGGAAAAGCTCGCCGATCTCGCTCTGGATCCGTTCATCAACACCCCCGAACAGTTTGCCGTGCTCCTCAAGGCAGAGATGGCCAATTTCCAGAAGGTGATTGCCGCAGCCAATATAAAGCTCGAATAATCTTGCATAGCTTCGAGTGATTCCTTGCACGCCGGACAGCGGGCGACTTCTCCGCGTTACACTGCTGCTTGTTGATAACGCATCCATAATGAGCCGCAATCACCGGCCTGAGTCCGGTGCGGAAAGTATTAACGCAGAGGAGGAGCAAACATGAAAATCACCCACGTCAAGACGCGCCTGGTGCGCATACCGGCCAAGCCGATTTCGCCCATGCCCGCCGGCATGGCCACGCCCATGCACGACTACGTGACCCTCGAGCTGGGTACCGACCAGGGCCTGGAGGGGATCGGTTTTTCCTCCTGCGGCGATGTGCTGAGCGGCGCGCTCAAGGCCGCCGTGGACAAGCTGGCCGAGATGATCATGGGCGATGACGCGCGCGGCATCGAGGCCATCAATGCCAAGCTGCGCAATCTCGCCGGTGGCGCCGGTCCCGGGGGCATCTTCACCACCGCGCTGGCGGCCATCGACATCGCGCTGTGGGACCTGCGCGGCAAGGCGGCCGGGCAATCGGTGGCCCAGGTGGCGGGCGGGCACCGCAAGAGCGTGCCGGTGTACGCCAGCGGCGCGCTGATGCGCGGCTTTCCCACCGACCACATGGCCAAGACCGCCGGCCTGCTGAAAGAGCAGGGCTGGCGCCAGATGAAGACGCAGATGGGCATGAACATTCGGCCGCACCAGGAAGTCGAGCGCATGCGCGCGGTGCGCGCGGCCATCGGTGACGACGTGGACCTGATGTGCGACATCAACCAGAACTGGAGCGTGCACCAGTGCATCGACGTCGGCCGCCGTGTCGAGGACGTGAACCTGTACTGGTTGGAAGACCCGGTGGCGCATGACGACTACCCGGGCATGGCGCGCGTCAACGCCGAACTGAAAATGCCCATCGCTGCAGGCGAGTACGTCTACGGCGGCGTGCCTTTCCGCCACCTCATCGAATCGCGCTCCATCGACATCGTCATGGTGGACATCCTGCGCTCCGGTGGCGTCAGCGGCTGGCTGAAGATCGCCCACATGGCCGAATACTTCAACCTGCCCGTGGTGAGCCACCTCGCCCCCGAACTGCAGGTGCACACCGTGGCTGCCGTGCCCAACGGCCTCACCGTGGAATACATGCCCTGGTCGGTGGGTCTGTTCGAGGAAGTGCCGGTAATGAAGAACGGCAAGATCGACGTGCCCGACAAGCCCGGTTTCGGGCTCAAGTTCGACCAGGCGGTGCTGGGGC
>CAIPGJ010000706.1 GCA_903864555.1 uncultured Pseudomonadota bacterium
CAGGATCGGCCTCGAGGAGGAAGGCGAAAGCGACATCCTGTTGCGCTGCGAGGTCCGCGACTCCGGCCTCGGATTGACCGACGAACAGATCGACAAGCTGTTCCAGAGCTTCCAGCAGGCCGACACCTCGACCACCCGCCGCTACGGCGGCAGCGGGCTGGGCCTTGCAATCTGCAAACGACTGGCCCAGAGCATGGACGGCGAGGTCGGCGTCGAAAGCCACGTTGGCGAGGGCAGCACATTCTGGTTCACGGCGCGACTCGGCAAATGCGCCACAAATCCCCGGGCACTGCCGCTGAGCGCGCATCCTGCTGGCAGCCGGGTTCTGGTGGTCGATGACAACGAAAGCGCGCGGCTGGCCATGCAAGACATGCTCATGCATATGGGCTTCGCGGTGGAGCTGTCCGACTCCGGCCCGTCAGCCCTGCAGTGCATCGAAACGGCCGCCGCACAGGGAACGCCATTCACCATGGCCCTGCTCGACTGGCAGATGCCCGGGATGGATGGACTGGCACTGGCACGCCGGATACAGGCCCGGCCATCGCGAGGCAGACCCCGCCTGCTGATGGTCACCGCCTTCGGCCGGGAGGAAGTCATCAGGGAAGCACTGGCAATCGGCATCGAGGAGGTGCTGATGAAACCGGTCAGTGCTTCGGCCCTTTTCGAGACCATGATGCGCGCACTCGGGGTCGCAAGCGCGCCCTTGTCGGCCAGGGCCAGTGCGCCGGCCGGCGACACTGCGCGAATGAGCAGCCTGCGGGGGGCCAGCGTGCTGCTCGTGGAAGACAACGATCTCAATCAGGAAGTGGCGATCGAACTGCTCAAGGATGCCGGTCTCGAAGTCGATCTTGCCGAAAATGGCCTCCTGGCTGTCGAAAAGGCGCAATCGGGCAGCTACGACATCATCCTGATGGACATGCAGATGCCGGTCATGGACGGACTGGAGGCCACGCGCGAAATCCGCAGGGATCCCCGCCTGCAATCCCTGCCTGTGATCGCGATGACCGCCAACGCATCCCGGGAAGATCGCGACCGATGCCTTCAGGCGGGCATGAACGATCATGTCACCAAGCCCATTTCGCCGGAGCAGCTATGGGATGCACTGCTGAAATGGATTCCCCCACGTACGGGACAATCGCAGCCCCTGGAAGAGGCCCTCCCCGCCAGAATTCCGCTTCACTCCGTGACGCCGCCAGATTGCGCCCTGCCCGAGGGCATAGAGGGCCTGGACATCGACGATGGCTTGCGGCGTGTGCGTGGCAAACGTCCGCTATACCTGTCCATGCTGCGCAAATTCGCGGCCGGACAAAAGGACGTGCCTGAGCGGATCGGCGCTGCGCTGGACGCTCACGATCGCGTACTGGCCGAACGGCTCGCGCACACACTGCGCGGGGTGTCTGGAAACATCGGTGCCAGGCAGATCGAGCAAGCAGCGCAGGCGCTGGAATCCGCGATCAGGGATACCGACCCGCACGCCGAAATTGAGGCCCATATGGATGATCTTCGCAGGCCGCTGACGGCAATGATTGCAGGCCTGGAAGCAAGACTGCCCTCCGGCACATCCGCTCTCCAGATGACCGATCCAGCTGTGCTTGACGAAGCGTGCCGAAACCTGTGCAGACTCCTGCGCAACGGTGAACCGCAGGCTGCCGAGCTGCTGCAGGACAACGCCGAGCTCCTGCGCGTGACCTTTCCTGCCCAGTACGAAGTCATCGATGCCAGCATCCGCTCGTTCGATTTCGAAGCAGCCCTTGAGACATTGACCGCCGCCATGACATCCCTCTCCCGACCAACGCTTGCACCACACAGGCCCACGCCATGAACAGCGCCGACTCCACGAGAAACGCCGCAACGATCCTGGTCGCCGACGACACGCCGGACAACCTGGTTCTGATGAACGATCTGCTCAAGGACAGCTACCGGGTCCGGGTAGCCAACAACGGCGAACGAACCCTGAAGCTGGCGCAGTCCGGCGATCCGGTCGACCTGATCCTGCTCGATGTGATGATGCCCGGCATGGACGGATACGAAGTCTGCAACCGACTCAAGGCCGACCCCCGCACGCGCGACATCCCGATCATTTTCCTCACCGCAAAATCCGATGTGGAGGACGAGCGCCACGGCCTTGAACTGGGTGCAGTCGATTACATCACCAAGCCGATCAGCCCGCCCATTGTCATGGCCCGGGTAAAAACACAGCTTGTGCTCAAGGCTTCATCGGATTTCCTGCGGGACAAGAACGCCTATCTGGAACAGGAAGTTGCCAGAAGGACCCAGGAAGTCTCCGCCATCCAGGATGTCACGATTCTGGCCATGGCATCACTTGCCGAGACCCGTGACAATGAAACCGGCAATCACATCAGGCGCACGCAGAACTACGTCAAGGCGCTTGCCGAAGAACTGCGGACGCACCCGCGGTTCTCCGCATACCTGACCGAACACAACATCACCATGCTGTTCAAGTCGGCGCCACTGCACGACATCGGCAAGGTGGGCATTCCGGACTGCATCCTCCTGAAGCCCGGTCGCCTGACGGCGGATGAATTTGCCATCATGAAAACCCATACCACCCTGGGCCGGGATGCCATTGCACACGCGGAAAGATCCCTCGGCACCGATGTTGAATTCCTGCGCATCGCAAAGGAAATCGCGCTGTCCCATCAGGAGAAGTGGGATGGGTCCGGATATCCGCAGGGGCTCCGCGCTGAAGACATACCGGTATCAGCGCGCCTGATGGCCCTTGCCGATGTGTACGATGCGTTGATCAGCCGCCGCGTGTACAAGGATCCCATGCCGCATGCGAAGGCGGTGGAGATCATCGAGCAGGGCCGCGGCTCGCATTTCGATCCGGACATCGTTGATGCATTTCTGAACATACATGGATCCTTCAACACCATAGCGCTTGCCTTCGCAGACTCCGACACCGACTTGCAGCACAAGGCTGACTATCTGGCCCTGGCCACAGGCCACTCGGTGAATGCTCACGCAAGCCAAGCGGAAATGGCTCCAGTCTGACATCGGTCACGCGAGGACGGGGTCGAAGCAATGTGGATTCGCCACCGATCCGCCACCGGCCCTTGCGCCGCTTGATGCGCCAGAACTGGTAACCGGAGGCGCGCGGATTCAACTTCCAGAGCCAAGGCCATCCCGGCTGCCTCACCCCTCGATGCCACCTCTATCGAGATCACCGCAGTCGATCTCACCATGACCCATGCGCCGATTGGCACCGCACTTCACAGCCCGAATATCCCGCAAGTATGTGCGGATCGCGATGCCGTTGATTCAGCGACATCTAGAATAGGGCGCATGAAGCCGATCCACTACCTGACCCTCTACTGCTTCTTCACGCACGGCACCATGTCGGCGGCGCGCGTGCTGGTGGCGCTGTACGCGGTGCACATGCAGTCCACCCCTTTCCTGGTGGGCGCGCTGGTGTCACTGTTCGCGCTGGTGCCCATGCTCGGCTCGGTGCAGTTCGGCCGCCTGGCCGACCGCACGAGGGCGCGCGGGCCGCTACTGGTGTTCACGCTGCTCACCAGCGCCGGCATGCTGCTGCCCTTCTTCTGGGAACACACCGCCGCGCTGCTCATCACCGGCGCCGCCGTGGGCGGCACCTACGGCGTCACCAATATTTTCACCGCCTCGCTGGCCGGCCGCCATGGCGGCCAGGCCCAGCGGTCAGTCAATTTCTCCTGGATCGGCATCGGCATTTCCGCCGCCAATGGCGCCGGGCCGCTGATCGCGGGCCTGGCCATCGACCACATCGGCTTTGCCGCCGCCACACTGGTCATTGCCTGCATGCCTCTGCTCGCCATGCCGCTGATCCTGTTCCGGCTGCTGCCGGGCCTGGACACGCAGCCGGCCCAACCCAGGGCCGGCGACAAGCGCGGAAAGATCACTGACCTGCTGTTCCACCGGGACATGTTCCCGGTCTACCTGATGGGTGTGCTGTTCATGCTGGCCTACGACATCTTCATCGTCATGACCCCGGTGTATGG
>CAIPGJ010000707.1 GCA_903864555.1 uncultured Pseudomonadota bacterium
CTGTTCATCGCCCTGATCGTGCTGGTGGCCATGACCCTGGCCGGGATCGCCATGTTCCGCTCCGTAGGCGCCGGCGTGGTGATCGCCGGCAATCTGGCCTTCAAGCAGAACGCCACCTCGGTCGGTGACCTGGGCATTGAAGCAGCCCGCCTGTGGCTGATTGGCCAGGGTTCCGGTGCGCTCCAGGCCAACCAGGCGGGCTACTTCGCAACCATGGACCTGACCTTCAATCCGACGACCTTCAACTGGTCATCCAGCTCGACGCAGGCCACCGCCAATGATGGCACCGGCAACGAAGTGCGCTATGTCATCCATCGCCTGTGTTCCACGGCTGGCGCTGTCAACGACCCGGCCCAGAGCTGCGTCACCGTGGGCACGGCCAGCGCCGGAGGGTCCCAGATCGGCGGCGCCTATGGCGTGCTGCCGCTGTCCAATACCACGGCACCGTATTTCCGCGTCACGGTCCGTGTCGCCGGCCCACGCAATACCACCAGTTATGTCCAGTCGATCATGTACTGAAAGCCTAACGGCTCGTTTGCCTGCCAGCATCGCCCCAGGGAGGGATACCACCATGAACCACGCCAAGTACTCCGGCTCGTCAATGCGCCAGCGATTCGTTGCCACCGCACTGGGTTGTGGACTCTTCACCGGCCTGTTTTCCCAGGCCACAGCCCAGC
The DNA here is from genome assembly GCA_903864555.1 of uncultured Pseudomonadota bacterium. The sequence continues at coordinate 678 of CAIPGJ010000707.1, forward strand.
TCACGCCGATATCCAACTCGCCCCTGGCGAGCACGACCTCGGCCGACGTCAAGCCCAACATCATGTTCATCCTGGACAACTCCGGCTCCATGGGCTGGCTGAGCATGCCCGACGCAATGGAGTCCTACGAATTCCGCATCGGCTACAAGAGCCATCTTTGCAACAAGATCTACTACAACCCCAATGTCACCTACACGGAGCCGAGGAAAGACGACGGCACGGTGTTTCCCACCGCCAGTTTCACCGCCGCCTACAGCAATGGCTACTCCAACTATCCGACCGGGCCAAGCTCGGGGGCGATAAACCTTTCCACCAGCTTCAAGGCACACAGCGGCGAATCCTCCCAGGCGGCGTATTACTACGTCTACACCGGTGCGCAGACCCTGGTGCCGGCTGCCGGTGGCTGTATCAACAGCGACGGCAACTCCACCAGCACCTACGACACCGACATTGCCGCAAGCGGGGGCGGCAACTGGCAGAAACGCAAGGTCACTGCGACTTCCGGACCAGGCGCAACCGACGAACGGACCAACTTCGCCAACTGGTACCAGTATTACCGCAGCCGCCTGATGATGATGAAGGCCACGGCCAGCCGTTCCTTCAACCAGCTGAGCAACCGCTATCGCGTCGGCTACGTCACCATCAACCCTGGCAACCCGGTCACCACTGCCCAATATGTGCCTATCGCCGATTTTGACGCGGCCCAGCGCACCTCCTGGTTTACCAAGCTGTTCGGGCAGGGCGTTTCCGGCTCGACGCCGCTGCGCGAAGCGCTGGCGCGGGTGGGCCGCCACTTCGCCGGCAAGACCGACGGCATCAACGCCGGCATGACCGGCGACCCGGTGCAGTATTCCTGCCAGCAGAATTTCGCGCTGCTCACCACCGACGGCTACTGGAACACCGGCAGTGAAACAGTGGGTCCGGTGCAACTGGATGGCACCACCCTGGTGGGCAACACCGACGGCAACATCAGCATCTCGCCACGCCCGATGTGGGATGGCACCGCCAACATCGAGACGGTGACCTACAAATCCAACACCTACAACGCCAACGTCGCCTGCAATACCGCCCGCCAGCGGCGTGACCAGCAAGTGCAGCGGCGCATCCAGCAGTACCAGACGCGCACCCAGCAGATCCAGCAGCGCTCCCAGCAGCTCCAGCAACGCACCGAGCAGTATCGGCAAACCACCGTTTCAACGACCAGCGCTGCGCGCACCAACCTCATCATCACTTCGGTGAACAACAGCAACTCGCTGGCGCAGATCCGCATCAACCCTTCGAACGATGTTTCCGGGGACCGGCTGGTCAGCACCCTGGTGGCTTCAGGGGCCGACAATGCCGCCAGACGGCTCGACCTGCGCACCAAGCTGGCGGCAGCCAGCTTCAGCGGCGACTACCGGGTATCAGGGTCGGGTGCCTGTACCGGCAACAATACCCCGGTCAGCGGTTGCTCATCGGGGGCACAGTACGTCACCCTGATGGCGCCGGCCAGCGCCGGGGCAGCCACCTTTTCCGTCAGCCTGGCAACCGGCAATTCCGGCATCACGATATCCGTGGCGAACTTCTCCGGTGGCGCGGCAGCAACCTCCAACACCGTGAACGTGACCAGCCTGTGCTCTTCCAGCACCACCACCGTGGGAAATGCGCGTGCCGATGTCAGTTGCTCCACCTCGGACTCCGGCTTCGTAAGCGCCTCCTCCTGCACCGACACCGGCGGCGCCTTCAATGTATCGGGCGCACGCGTTTCCTGCCAGACCACCGACTCCGGTTTTGTCAATGCCAGCGCCTGCACGGCCAACAGCGGGCCGGTGGCCGGCCTCACGGTCACTTGCCAGACGACTGACACCGGCTTTGCCAATTCGGGCCGGTGCACCGCCTCCTCCGGCAGCGGCCAGACCGTGACCTGCCAGACCACCAGCGATACCGGCTGGGGGAATGCCGCCACCTGCTCCAATTCAGGTGCGGCAACCCAGCCGACCACCGACTGCCAGACTACCGACAGCGGCTGGTACAACGTTGCATCCTGCACCGCGGGCAGCAGCGGAGGGCTGACCACCACCTGCCAGTCCAACCTCGCCGGCAAGCGCATCACCTACACCACCACCACCACCTCGAGCTCGACCAACCTGGCCACCGGCGCAGTCACGGCCAGTGGCCCCACCGCCAGTACCGCGCAGAACTGGGATGGCGTCTGTTATGCGGGTGGCAACGGCATGCCCACGCCACCGCCGGATGGCACACCAGCGCC
>CAIPGJ010000708.1 GCA_903864555.1 uncultured Pseudomonadota bacterium
GATCATGGGCTGCGCCGCCGGCAGGCTGGGGAAGTTCATCTGGATCTGCCCGGAGACCGTGGACATCACGCTGTCGCCGCCGCTCTTGAAGGGCACATGCACGAGCCTGGTGTTGGTCATGGAACCGAACAGCTCGCCTGCCAGGTGCGAGCCGCTGCCCACACCGGTGGAACCGAAGCTGAGCGCGCCCGGGTTGGCGCGCGCATAGGCGATGAGCTGTTTCACGTCAGTGGCGGGCACCCCCGGATGCAGCAACATCACCATGGGCGCATTGGTCACCTGCGCCACCGCGGTGAGGTCCTTCTCCAGGCTGAAGTTGACGTTGGCATTGAGCGCCAGCGCGGCAATGGTGGCACTGGCGATCATCAGCACGGTGTGGCCATCGGCCGGCGCGCGCGCCACTTCGCCGGCAGCAATGGCGCCCGCGGCACCGGACTTGTTCGACACCACCACGGACTGGCCAAGGTCGGCGGTCAGGCGCTGCGCCAGCACGCGCGCAGTAATGTCGGTACCACCACCGGGCGTGAAGCCCACCACGATGTTGATGGGTTTGGACGGGAAGGCCGGCGCCTGGGCCTGCACGGCCGGTGCCACCACCAGGCTGGCGGCCAGCAACACGACTGCGGACACGGAACGGAAGCGGGCAATGCGCATCGTGACTCCTCGCGGACAATTCGGTTCAGTCAGGCCACCGCTGTCGTACCTTGTCGCAGGCGTGGGCCTTGAATCGTGCTGCACCGCTGCGGGTTTATCATTGGGTGTCGGTTACAGAAACCGGTTTTCTGGAAATGCAGCGACGCAACACAGCGCGCCGATTGTAATTCGACGGGACCAGGCAGAACACCAATCCAGAGGGGAAGCAAACATGATCCAGGCCCTGAGCGGGACTGACGCACTGGCCCGGCGCCAGGCGGTGAAATCGGCGGGCACGGGGCTGGTGCACTGGGGTGCGTCGTATTTCGGCCCGCGCTATTCCAATGCCGCCGCCAATGTCATCGGCCCCGATCCGCAATCGCTGTGCACCGACATGGCCCCGGGTGAAGTGATCAAGGCGCATTTCCACTGCGTCAGCCAGTTCCAGGTCTATGCCGCCGGTGCCGCCCTGCTTGGCCGCTATCCGGTGCAGCCCATCATCCTGCAGTACCTCGACCACCACACCGCCTACGGCCCCATCACGGCCAGCCCGCAGGGTTTCTCCTTCTTCGCCATGCGCGCGAAGACCGACTCCGGCCCCGTCTACCTGGACAAGCCCGGCTACAAGGACGTGCTGAGGCCCAGCCAGCGGCGCAGCCCGCTGTCGGAACCACTGGTGCTCTCCACCGAACCGGTGCTGGAGAACCGCACCGAAGCGAGCTTCGAGCCGCTGTTTCCCGAAGCCGCCTACGACGACGGCCTCTCCGCACACCTGCTGCGCCTGGGCAAGGATATGTCGCAGCCGGCGCCCGACCCCGATGCTGCCGGCGGGCATTATCTTTTCGTGGTGAATGGCAGCCTGATGTACCAGGGCAGGGATTACCCGCGCTGGTCCATGATCCTGGTGCAACCGGGAGACGAGCGCATCCACATCACCGCCGGGGACAAGGGGCTGGAAGTGCTGGTGATGCAGTTTCCGCGGGAAGATGCCTGAGCATAGTCGTTTCGCCGATTTCCGGGATCACGGGAATGGCCGCCTTCTTCAGCCCGCCTTGCCATCGGGACGGCGCAGCCGGCCCTTCATCCTCAGGCCGTCGCGCATGTTCAGGCCGAGCAAGCTGATGTTGGTGGCGCCTGCCACCAGTTCCAGCGCCTGCACCGCGTAGAACACGGCGTCGAACTCGACAGCCTTCGCCTTCGAAGCCAGCAACAGCGCCGCAGGAATCAGCACCAGCAAGCCGTTGGCGGCGATGATCTGCATGCGTCGCATCTTCGTGCCCAGCACCCCGCCTCGACGTCCCTTGGCGAGTACGGTGCCGGAGCCCCCGGCGGCGGCCATCGCCGGAATCAGCAGCAGGAAACCCCAGGGGATGGCGGACTTGACCGCGATGATGGTGGCCTGCGTGCCGAACAACTCGGAGAAGATGGTGGACAGCCAGAAGGTGGCAATGGTGGTGATGGCCAGCACACCGGCAACCGGATGGATGATCTTCAGCATGGGGAACTCCCTCGGCAGCGATGCGTTGGCGGACGAAAATCGATAACGGCCGCATCATGCCTTTTTGACAACATGATGTCAATGTAGGTCATTTGTTTCTTGTCAGGTGTATAGTCCCCACATGAAAGAAACCAAGCGAACGCCCGAGGGCGCTGCGGTCACCGAACTCATCCTCGACCTGTTCAACCTCAACAACCGGATGCTGGTCGCGGGTGACAAGCTGGTGGGCGATCTCGGGCTTACCAGCGCGCGCTGGCAGGTACTGGGCACCATCGTTGCTGCCAGCCAGCCGCAGCCGGTCGCCTGGCTGGCCCGCGACATGGGCGCCAACCGCCAGAACGTCCAGCGCATCGTCAACGACCTGGCGGCGGCCGGGCTGGTAGCCCTGGAGAGCAATCCGCACCATCAGCGCGCCTCGCTGGTGGTGCTGACCGACAAGGGCAAACAGGCCTTCACCACCGCCATGCAATTGCAGGCGCCCTGGATCAACAGGCTCTCCGCAGGCCTGCGGGTCAAGGACATCAAGCGGGCGCGTGTCGTCATGACCACGCTACTGCAGAACCTGGAAGCGGACTAGCGGATTGCTGCAGGCTCTTCGCCGATTTCCGGGGAAACATTGGCGGCAGGCATCGGTTTACCCCCTTGTCAAAGGGGGCCGACTGGCCGCAGGCCAGCGGGGGGATTTTGGCCAACCAGGCTCATGCCCGACTGAATCAGATCGTGCCGGTAGTCCCGATCATGCTTGTAGCCTGGCGGGCAGGTCTGGCTGAGTGGACCAAGCAGCACGCTTGTTGAAAATCCCCCCGCTCGTTCGCTACGC
>CAIPGJ010000709.1 GCA_903864555.1 uncultured Pseudomonadota bacterium
AGGCAGGTTTTGTCTGGTGCGCGGCTGGCGCGCGACTGGCTATTCCGCAGCGCCGGCAAGGAAACCATTTCCTGAAAAGCAGATAACCAGAATTCAGTATATCGGCTGAGGTGGGCAGGCTCTATATTGGCCCCAGCGTGTCTTTCCGCCAATGTCATCGACTACATCAAGATCATTCCAGGCGGCTAAAAGGAGGAATCATGTTCATGGAAGTATTCAACAAGAGGGCGACGACCCTTTGTACATCCCTCACATTCGCAGAAGCACGACCTGCTATCTTGTCAAAGTGGAGACTTATCCGGTGTTTCCTTAACGCAGCTGCAAGCTTCCATTTGGCCCGTGCGCTTGTCCTGACCAGCGTCTTTTGCGTCGGAGCCGGGCTTTCGCACGCCCAGGATTTTCCGGTCAAACCCCTTCGTTTCGTGGTTCCCACCACGCCCGGGTCCACCGGCGACCTGGTTGCACGGGTGATGGGGATAGAAATGGCCAGAGTCATCGGCCAGCCCGTGATCGTGGACAACAAACCCGGCGCCAACCAGATCATCGGCCTCGAGAATGTTGCGAGGCAGTCACCTGCTGACGGTTACACCATAGGCATCGTCGGAATAGACGGCATGGCATTGTTGCCTCTCACCACAAAGGAGTTACGCTTCGATCCCCTCAAGGACCTGACCATGGTTCTGGGTATTGCGGAGGCGCGTTACGTGCTGGTCTCTCCGGTGGCCAAACCGTGGAAGGCTTTCAATGAACTGGTTGCACATGCCAAGGCTAATCCTGGCAAGCTGAACTACGGCTCATCGGTGCACCAGGTCCGCTTCCCCGTGATGATGCTGATGCAGGAGCTTGGTCTGGACATGCTGCATATTCCCTATTCCGGTGGGCGGCCCTACGAGCAGGCTTTGGCCACCGGCACCCTTGACCTCGGTATCCTGACCGAGGGTTCGGCGAGCCGCGCGGGCAACGACTTCAACCTGCTGGCAACTACCGGCACGCAGCGCATGGCAGCCCGCCCGAATGCTCCAATGTTTGCTGAAGTGGGATTTCCCCAGATCAAGGGACCAGCCTACGGCATGAGCGTGCGAACCGGCACCCCCCGGACCATCGTCGATAAGTTGGCCGCCGCTGCAGGTACCGCGCTGGACAGACCGGAGGCCAGAGGGGCCATGGAGAAGCTGTTTTTGCGCGTGACGAATGAAAAGCCAGATGCCGTTACCAAGAGCACTGTGGAAACCTTCCGGTTTTATGCTGACTTTGCCAAGAAGGCCAACCTGAAGCCTGAGTAACAACCTATTCTTGTTCTGTAAGGGACCCTTTCAGCCTGACTGAAACGGCCCCTGAAGTCGGAAAGCATGGGGGGGCTGCCGTCACGAGTATGCGCCCCCTCATTTTCAAATCGGTTTCAAGCCATGCAACAGCTGACAGAGGAGTAACGTTTCCATGCGCTCTTGTCTTGTAGTTGGCGTTCATCTGGTCCTTACAGTGTTTGTGCTGGGTGTGTATGGGCCTGCGCAGGCCCAGTATCCGTCACGGCCCGTGCAACTCATCATTCCTTATGGTCCGGGTTCATCCGACCTGATGGGACGGATCACTGCGAGTTGCCTTGCAACGCGTTTCAAGCAGCCGGTACCTGTGGTCAACAAGCCTGGTGCCAACACCCAGGTAGGCGGCATGTTCGTGAAGAGTTCACCGCCTGATGGCCACACCTTGATCGTCACCAGCAGCGCCGGGGTGACCGATCTGGCCATGACCAAGGTGCCGACCTTTGATGTCAGGCAGGATCTGGAGGCCATTACCAAGATCGTCAACGGCAAGCAGGGCCTGTACCTGGGGGCCGGGTCTCCCGTCAAATCGATCGGTGATTTCCTTGCGTACGCCAAGGCCAATCCGGGCAAGGTCAACTATGGCACCACAGGCATCGGTTCGGTCAATCACCTGGCCACCGAAGCCCTCGGACTCAATGCAGGCATCAGCATGGTGCACATTCCCTATCCGCAGGGCACCGGTGCTGTCATGATCGCGCTGATGACCAACGAGATCCAGTTCGTGATGACGGGCATGTCCGGTGCTATCGGAACCCTCAATACGGGCAAGATCAGGCTGGTGTCAGTCCTTGAAAAGGAGCGTTCCCCGAATCGGCCAGACCTGCCTGCACTGGTCGAGCAGGTGCCGGGCATGACCAGTTTCACCGGGACCCTATGGTGGGGGCTGTTCAGCGCACCCAAAACGCCCAGGGCCATTGTGCAGAAGGTGCATGCCGAAGCCGCGGCTTGCCTCTCTGATCCGGGCGTCCGGGGTGCCCTCAAGAAATTGGGCTTTGAAGACAATGACATCATCGGCAATCCACCGGATGAATTCCGTGAATCCATCAACGAGGACGTGCGGCATCTGAAGGAAGTGGTGCAGCGCGCCAAACTGCCTCTGATCTAACTGGCTGTTGAAAGACGATTCCCGGGGCAGTTTGTGCACTTTTCATGAAGGCTTGTTCATTGGGAAGCGTTATGCAGCAGCCCCAGGAGTTGGGGGCTAAAGGGGACCGGGGGACCGTGTCCCTCTTTGTCAACAAGCTGCTGACGGACAAGCCCGTTGAACCATTTAACGAAGAAGGGAAAGACCATGAAAGTCGAACTCATCGTTCCGGTTGCACCCGATGGCGGACAGACCAAGGCGGTGTCCAGCCGCATGCCCAGCCTGCGTGGCAAGGTAGTGGGCCTGCTCGACAACGACTGGAGCAGCTACGATTTGTTTCTGGATGGCATTGAACGTCATCTGAAAGGGCAGGCCGTGAAGGATGCCCGGCGCATACATCATCCGCAGCGTCGGAATGTGCTGCCCAAAGCGGAGCTGGATGCGCTTGCCAAACAGATGGACACCGCGATCGTCGGCCTCGGCGCCTGAGGCGGTTGCACGGCGGCAGTTGTCGCCCATGGCGCTGAGCTGGAGCGCAGAGGCATACCAGCAGTGGTGATCGTCACCGAGGCCTTCGTTACGCTCGCCAGGAGTCTGGCGCGCTCGCGTGGCTGTCCGGAGCTTCCCATGGTGATCCTTCCCCATCCCTTCGAGACCCTTTCCGGGGCCGTTGTGGATCGTTTCGCCCGGGACAAGTTCGCCGAAATCCTGCGCAGCCTGACGGGCAGCGGCACCGGTACGCCGGCTGGCCATTCATCTGATGACGTGACGGACTGAGCATGAGCCTGGCAGAACACATCTTTCTCGACGATGACCTGGAAGGCATCATCGACTTCATGGAAGACAACGGTTGGTCCGACGGACTGCCCATCATTCCCCCCACGGTCAAGCGGGTCGATGCCATGCTGGCCGCCCTGGGTCGGGACCGTTCCGAGATCATTACGGTGCTGGCTCCGCGCTATGGCGAGGCCACGCTTGAGCGCATCGCTGTCAATGCCGTGATGGCCGGCTGCCGACCGGCCTATTTTCCGCTTGTCGTGACGGCCGTCGAGATCATGGGCCAGCCGGAATTTCCGCTCCTGCCCATCAATACCACCACCAATCCCGTGGCCATCATGTGTCTCATCAATGGGCCGGTGCGCAACGAGCTGAACATCAATTGCAGCTTTGGCCTGCTCGGGCCTGGCTGGCGGGCCAATGCCACCATAGGCCGGGCGATACGCCTGGTGCAGCTCAATATCGCCGGCTCCATTCCCGGTCGCACGACCATGTCCACCCAGGGCTCGCCTGGCCGATACACGATGTGCTTTGGTGAATTCGAGGAGAAGAGTCCCTGGCCGCCCTACCATGTCGAGCAGGGTTTCGATCCGGAGGACAGCACGGTCACGCTGGCAGCGGTGACCGGCACCACGCCCACTTCGGACACCTCCAGCAAGACCGCCGACGATCTGCTTATCACGCTGTCCGGGACGATGGAATGGTCCGGCGTGCAGACGCTCCGCTACGGCGAGGGCTATGGATGGTTGCTGCTCAATCCCGACCACGCGGAGATCCTCGGCATTCGAGCCGGCATGAGCAAGGCCGAAGTGCGCCGGCAGTTGTTCGAGCGGACCAGTCGGTTTCCGTTGGAGCGGCTTGCGCCGTGGGAGCGGGAATACATCCGCTCCGAGGGAAGGGCCAATGGGGACACGGCCCGTGTTTTTCCCAGTCCGGACAACATTCGTGTGGTCGTGGCTGGTGGACCGGGGGGCTTGCATGCCACTTTCTGTCCACCATTCGTTGCCTCGACACCGATGACTCGACGAATCGGGAATCGCTGATCAGGTCTGGGCCCATTCCATGGCCTGAATGGCAATCAATGCTGCTTCAGCGGCTTGCTCATGAAGCTTGCCGCCACCGTCGAGAACGCGGCCGGGATCTTGCAGCTTCAGTCCAGCGTGTGGGTGCGTTCGCAGATGCGCCCAAAAGGTCTTCAGGACATTCTGTCTGCCACTCAGCGCGGCCCGTCCACCCCGGTGGGCTTGAAGTAGGTTGTTGAGTTGGTGCGCACCGCGCGCCAGGGCATCTCGGTGCCAGTGTAGGACTCAGCGTCGCCGCGCACCGGGCGCATCCATTTCGCCTTGCCTTCGATGACATCGCCCTTGACCCGCCCGCTGAATTCCAGCGCCTGGTTACCCCCTTGTCCGGACAGCGGGATGTGCATCAGGAAGGTGAACTGGTCGCCGTCCAGTTTGAATTCGCGGATCTGCCGGCGCACCGTGCCCACGCGCACCACGCCGTCGGCGTGCTGGAAGGTCTGGTCGATAATGGCGTCGAACCGGCTTTTCTTCTGGCCCGGCAGGGCAAGCTCCCAGCGCCAGTTCCCCTCGATCCTCGCCGGCACCACCCACAGGCGCACGGTGGCCTGCTCGGGGTCCACGGCGTCCGGTTTCCAGTCGCCCATGTCGAACAGTTGCGACACGATGCGCGTGCCCGGCCGCGCCTCCAGCATGATCTTGTTGCGCAACAGGCGCATCAGTTCCGGAAACAGCCACATGTAGATGACATCGACCTTCGAGATATCAGCGTCGAACACGTTCTGGTGTTGGAACCTGACCCGGTCATGCACCCCTGCCACCCAGGCCCTGCCCGTGGCCTCGCGCACCAGCTTCGGGTCGATGTCCACGCCGAAGCCGGTGACCTTGGGGTTGGCCAGGGCCGAGCCGATCACCAGGCGCCCATCGCCCGAGCCGAGGTCGGTCACCACTTCGCCGGGCTTCAGCTTGGCGAGCACGATCATGCGCGCCACCACTTCCTCGCGGCTGCCTACCCACAGCGAGAACATCGCTTGCGCCAGGGCAGCCGACGGGGCCGCGAGCATGGAAAGGATCACCAGGGTTCTGCACACACGCTTGAGCATTGTCATCCTCGAACGGGTTGGGTCAGAAACAACACGTGCCGCATCGCGGCGGCAGAAAAGGCCGGCAGTTTAGTTTGGTCCGGCGGCAAAAGCGTGCCTTGTTCCGGTGAGGGGGGGCGTGGGCGTCACATCGATCCGTGGGCATTCAGGCAGGGGTAGGGGGCCGCCGCGGCAGGGCCAGCGGTGTTAACCCCGCTTGTCAAAGGGGATAAACCTCGCTGCCCCGGAAAATCGGTGAAGAAACACCCTGGACATGGGTGCCTGGGTCTTCAGACTTTCCAGCCCAACCACTCACACACGGCGCGGCCCATGATCCATTCCTTGTCCTCGGTGGACAGCCAGGGCAGTTCTTCGGTGAAGTGGGTGACGCACTGGCGGTAGGTGCAGGGCAGGCGCGTGAAGTCGGAACCCCAGAACATGCGTTTCGGCCCGAAGGCATCGTAGACGCGGCGGATGTAGCCATCGAGGTTGCGGTAGGGGTAGGCGTCGGTGGTGTAGCCAGGCAGGGCGCTTGATTTCACGGCGATGTTCGGACGTTTGGCGAGGGCGAGCAGCTTGTCCAGGTCGCGGAAACATGCCGTGTCGCGAAAGCTGCTGTCCAGGGCCAGGTGGTCCATGGTGATCCTCAGGCCCGGATGGCGCTCTGCCACTTCGTCGATCAGGTGGCAGGTGGCGTGGGTGACCAGGAGGTACACCGGCATGCCGACCCGCTCGGCCTCGGCCCATAGCCAGTTGAGCCGGCCTTCGAGGAGAATGGGCTTCATTTCCGGCGCGGTGAGCGAATAGCGCAGCCCCAGCATGCCGGGTTGCTGACGCCAGGTGGCGAGTTTGCCGCGCGATTCAGGCAGGTCCGGATCGAGCCGGCCCATGATGGCGAAACGCTGCGGGTGGCTCTTCACCGCATCCAGTGCGAGGTCGTTGCGGTCGCCCTCCCACTTCGGCGGCACGATGACGACGCGGTCAACGCCGGCTGCATCCATCTCGGCGAGCAGTTCTTCCTTGTACAGCGCCTTGGGCCGGTGGGCCTTGCCGCGTCCGGGTGGCCAGGGGCGATCCGGTGTGTTTTCTCCCCACATGTGGACCTGGGCATCGACGATCATCATGACTGCTTCCTCCTGTTGGTGGTGTGCCGGCAAGGCTGCGGCGTATCCCGACCGGCGATGCTGCCACAAAAGAACCGTGCTTGGGCATGCTGCCTGTAGGGTCTTGTTCGGCGTTCAGGGTCGCCCGATTCAGGTAATCTTTGCACTGCACCAACCACACAAGGAGAGCTTTGATGGCTGCATTGCAAGCCGGAACGCCAGCGCCGGATTTCACGCTGGCATCGCACCTGGGCGACAAGTGTTCGCTCAGTGCCTACAAGGGGCGACTCACAGTCGTTTCCTTTCTGCCCTTCGCCTTCACCGGCGGATGAAAGAATCAAGTACTTGGGTTCCGTGCGAACTATGACCGCTTCAAAGAACTCAATGTCGAGATCCTGCAGATCAGTGCAGACCCTGCGCCCGGCCTGAAGGCCTGGTCGGAATCACTCGGCGACATGCCCTTCCCTCTGCTGTCCGACTACTGGCCCCACGGTGCAATCGGCCAGGCCTATGGCGTGTTCAATGCCGAGCGTGGCATGGATGCGCGATCGGTGTTCCTCGTCGATGGCAGCGGCGTGATCCGCCACTCGCAGGTCTATGCCCCGGGCACCATACCCGAGAGCGACGATCTGATTCCAAGACTGCAAGCGTTGAAATAGTGCACGTCCCGTCTGGTCTGCCCACCGCCCTCGCGGCGGTGTGGCGGGCCGGCGTTCGCTGACCTGCCGTTCACTGACCTGCCAGTCACTTCTGTATTGGTCTTCCTTTATCGCGCTGCTCCGCGCCGTCCCGTCCCGTCCCATCCCCGCAGTCCTGGCAAGTCCGGTACTCCTGATATCCTGAGGCTGGTCCGGCGTACGCCTGCCCGTGCAGAGGGGCGGTGCCTGACAGCATGGCGCCAGCCGAATGCGTTCATCGCAGTCGATTCCATGGGAAGCCCATGCGCACCAGATCACGCCAAGGAGGCAGTCATGCGATACGAGCATGGAGGACAGAGTGCGGCCAGGTTATCGGGCCACCGGCTGGTAGTGGCAACGCTGGCACTGGTGGCAATGACCTTGGGACCAGGGGCGGGCGCGCAGTCCCCCACTTATCCGGTGAAACCGGTGCGGCTCATCGTGCCGGTGGCCCCCTCGGGTGGCTCCGATCCACTGGCGCGCCTGGTGGCCGCGAAAGTGAGCGAGCGCCTGGGCCAGCCCTTCATCGTCGAGAACATCGCGGGGGCGGCCGGCCTGCTGGCGGTGCAGACGGCGGCCAGGGCGGTGCCCGATGCCTAC
>CAIPGJ010000710.1 GCA_903864555.1 uncultured Pseudomonadota bacterium
CAGGCCGCCGATCAGGAACCCGGGCCCGAGGGCTTGAGCATCCCGGAGGAACCCGCGCGGCGCGAAGAACGCCTGGCGGCGATCCGGGAGGCCAACAGCTACGCCCCCTTGTAGATCCCCCACGTCAGAGGAAACCTTTGAACGGCGATCCTCGATTCGAGACTTGATCAGTGTTTCCTTAGGTCAATGAAAGCATTGTAATCATCCTTATTGCACCCGATCAGGCCGCCGATCCCGCCGCATACCCGGACGACCAGGCCCATTGGAAGTTGTAGCCGCCCAGCCAGCCGGTGACATCCACCACCTCGCCGACGAAGTACAGCCCGGGCACGGCGCGCGCCTCCAGGGTCTGCTGCGACAGCGCAGCGGTGTCCACCCCACCCAGTGTCACCTCGGCCTTGGCATAGCCCAGGGTGCCCGAAGGCTGCACCGACCAGTGCTTCAGCGTCATCACCATGGTCTCCAGCGCCGCCCGGCTCATCTCGACAAAGGGCTGCTTCCAGCCCTGTGCATCGGCAAAGGCCTGGGCAAAGCGCCGCGGCAGGGTCTCGGCCATGAAGTTCACCGGCAGCGTAGCGCGATGCTGTTGCGCCAGCACGTGGGTCACGGCGTCATGGTCACGCTTGAAACCTGGCAGCAGATCCAGTTCTATCGCGCCCTTGCCATCGGCCGCCTGCCAATACGAGGAAATCTGCAGGATGGCCGGCCCCGACAGGCCGCGATGAGTGATCAGCGCCGCCTCGCGAAAGGCCGCCGAGGCCCAGGGCTTGGGCGCATCGGGACAGCGCGCCACGGTGTCGAATGCCGATCCCGAGAGTTCGCCGAACTGCACCAGCCACTCGGGACTGGCGGCCAGCGGCACCAGCGCCGGCTTGGGCGCCACCATGGGCAGGCCGAACTGCTCGGCGATGCGATAGCCGAAAGGCGTCGCGCCTATCTTCGGGATCGACAGGCCGCCGGTGGCGATCACCAGCGAAGCAGCGGTGAAAGCGCCCGCCGACGTTTTCACCTGGTAGCCCTGCTCCAACTGCTCCACGCCAGTGACACTCGCCGGCATCGCCCACTGCACCGCTCCCGCATCGCACTCTTTCTTCAGCATGGCGATGATCTGCTCGGCACTGTCGTCGCAGAACAACTGGCCCAGCGTCTTCTCATGCCAGGCGATACCGTGACGGTCCATCAGGTCGATGAAATCGCGCTGGGTATAGCGTGACAGCGCCGAGCGGCAGAAATGCGGATTGCGCGACAGGAAGGCCTCGGGCCGGCAATCGAGATTGGTGAAATTGCAGCGTCCGCCGCCGGAGATGCGGATCTTCTCGCCCAGGCGCGCGGCATGGTCCACCAGCAGCACCCGCCGGCCACGCTGGCCCGCGGTGGCCGCGCACATCATGCCAGCCGCGCCGGCGCCGATGATGATGACGTCAAAATCCATGGAATGCCTACCGTATCAGGGCGCGGATCATAACAGGCAGCACCCTGCCCGCCGTGAACATGGCTCTGGCCCTGGCGGTATCTGCGCCGGTGAGTGAATCAGCCGAGCACAATCCTTTGCTCACTCCACCCCATACCCCAGATCCTGCTCCCCTTGCGTCACCAGCTCATCCCAGCACCTGGGCAGGCGGATCTCGCAGCTGGTCATTTGTGGCGCGATCGAGGTCTGCATCCACAGGTTGTGCGTGGGATGGAAACCGCCGGCGACGATGATGGCGATGTTCTCCGGCTTGGCGGTGACCGGCCACGGGTCCTGGTAGGGCGGCTGCAGGCCGTAGCGCTGCATCCAGGCCGGCATGCCGGTCTCCTCCAGTTCCTTCAGCGGCAGGCGCGCGTGCTGCCAGAGAAACTCGCGGATCTTCGGCTTGGTCCAGCCCTGCGCGGCCAGTTGTCG
>CAIPGJ010000711.1 GCA_903864555.1 uncultured Pseudomonadota bacterium
CGGCCTGCGGCCTGCGGATGCCTCGGGGTTTCCGCTGACGCGCACCATCGAGTTCATGCTGGAGCAGGACCCCATGCATTCACCGCTGCATCCGACACAGTCCTGGATGGACCGCATCAATGTGGCGCAGATGGAGACGGGGCGCGATCGCTGGCAGGCGCTGGACGCGCTGAACAAGTACGACACCGTGGGCGGCATGGTCCGGGTCGCGCAGCCCACCCTGTTGCTGATCGGCGAGCACTTCCACTATGTCCAGTTCCAGGACGCGTTTTCCAGCCGTATCCGCGACCTTCGCATCAAGGTGCTGCCGGGGGGGCGTTTCGGCATGGCCTGGGAAAAAGCCGAAGAGGTCGGTCAGCGGGTGACAGACTTCATCGCCTGAACGGCGGCCCACCGCCCGCCCGGGCCGTGGGTTATTTCGCCATGGCTGCGGCGATGTGTTCGGCGGCGACCTTGCCAAAGGTGCCTGAGCGGCACAGCCCGCCTACGTAACGTGCCGTGGGGCCGCCTTCCAGTCCGCCGGTGTTGGCGCCAGAGGCATACAGGCCCGAGATGGCGCTGCCGTCCTCGCGCAGCACCCGTGAGTGGGTGTCGATGCGGATGCCACCCATGGTGTAGGTGATGCCCGAGCAGGCTGGTATTGCAAAGAAGGGCGCCTTGAGCAGCGGCGCGGCCGGATTGTCGGCGGCGCTTCGCGGCGTCGGCAGCTGCTGCAGCGTGCCCGCCTTCTGGGCTGCGTTGTAGGTTTCCACCGTGTCGCACAAAGCCGCGGCCGGCACGCCAATCATGGCGGCGAGTTCAGCGATGCTGCCGGCGCGGTGGATGGTGGCGCCGGCCGTTTCCATCTGCGGGTTGGGCGGGATGCGGTTGTAGCGCCCGGCACCCTGCCACATGTCGCTATCGAAGATCGCGCAGGTGGACAGCGGATCGGCGCGTCGTGCCACCACATTGGCGAGGTAGACGCCCCCCAGGCCCTCATCGGCGAAGCGCCGGCCTTCGGCATCGACCATGATGCCGGCGACGGCCAGTTCGTCCAGTTGGGGGTAGGGCCACAGCATGTCGTTGCTGAAGGCATCACGACTGAGCAGGTGGCCGTAGAAGGAGCCCATCTCGGTGCTGGCCGCGCCGGCTTCCCTGGCCATGGTCAGTCCGGCGCCATTGCCGGTGCCGGCGCCACGCTGGATCAGTTGTGCCGGCTTGGGTGCGATGTTCTGTTGCATCAGTTCGAGGTTGGCCTGGAAGCCGCCGTCGGCCAGCACCACGGCCTGGGCCTCGAGCATGATGGAGGTGTTGCCGGAGCGCACCTCCAGCCCGCAGCAGCGCCCTTCGCGCATGGCAAGGCGGGTGCCTTCGGTGTCCAGCATCAGCCTGCCGCCCCGGGCAGCAAACGCCTGAGTCAACTGTCGCAGCAATACATCGGGACCGCGGCCCTTCCAGTCCAGCCCGCCCACCAGCCGGCGCACCGGGATGGCGATGGGTGCACTGTGCTTCTTGGAGGACTGTGATTGCATGAAGCGCACGCCCTTGTCCTGCAGCCAGTGGATGTAGCCACCACCCGCCATGGACAGTGCAATGGACAGGTGCGGATCTGCGGTGTTCTTGGTCACGCTGCGGATGTGTTCCTGCAACTCCTCGGCCGGCGTGCGTGGATCGCGGTGGGCAATGTGGAAGATGCCGCCGGAGTAGCGCGAGTTGCACGGATAGTCGGGCTGAGCGCCTTTTTCGACAATGACTGTGCGCAGGCCCAGTTCTGCGGCCCGCGTGCCGGCGCTCAGGCCTGCCACGCCGCCACCCATGATGACCACGTCAAACTGCTGTGTGTCCAAGGCGCACTCCTCCGTCCGGCTTTGTTGTTCGAGCGGCCGACAATAGTGGGTCCGACAGAGTCCGTCAATCCGGGGCTGCGTCGCGCGGCAACTGTTTCTTCAGCGGGGGCGAACTTGACGCTCCCCACCGTCCCCTTACAATGGTCGGACCAGAGCGCGCCCGGTGCAAGGTTCTGCCCTGAAGGCGCCCGCAGGATGAATGGCAGGTCCTGCCCATGCATCCCTTTCAACACAAAGGAGTGGCCATTGAAGATCACCTATCCGTCGCTGCCGTGCCTGCCGTCCCTGGCCTTGCTGGCTCTCGTGGCAGCGCCGTGTTTCGCCCAGACCTATCCGGCATCGCCGATCAGGGTAATTGTGCCCTTTGCTCCCGGCGCCAGCACCGACATGCTCACGCGTACTGTCATGGACAAGGTGCGCCAGAGCATGGGGGCCACCATCCTGGTCGAGAACCAGGCCGGTGCCAGCGGCAACCTGGGCATGAGCACCGTTGCCAAGGCCCCAGCCAATGGCTACGTCCTGGGCATTGCCTCGGGGACGACGCACACCATCGGGCCGGCGCTCAAGCGCAAGATGCCCTTTGATCCGATCCAGGACTTCACCTTCATCAGCACCATGGCGAAGTACATCAGCATCCTCACCGTCCATCCGAGCGTACCGGTAGCCAATGTGCGCGAGTTCATTGCCTACGCGAAGAAAAATCCCGGCGTGCTTTCCTATGCCAGCGCCGGCACCGGCTCCAGCACCCACCTGCTGGCGGAGATGCTGCAGCAAGCCGGGCAGTTCAAGATGACGCATGTTCCATTTCGCGGCGGCGGGCAGGGCATCCAGGACATGGTCGGCGGTCATGTGCCGGTGGCGGTGATCAGCATTGCCGGGGTCAGCACTCTGGTCAAGGAAGGCAAGCTGCGTGGCCTCACGGTGTTCGAGCGCGAGCGCTACAGCGTGTTTCCCGACATTCCGGCGGTGACTGAAGAAGTTCCGGGCATGAATCCCATCATCTCCTGGTTCGGACTGATCGGGCCGGCAGGGCTGGATCCGGCCATCGTCAGCAAACTCAATGCCGAAGTGGTCAAGGCGGTGAGGTCCCCGGACGTGCGGCAGAAACTCGAGCCCCTGGCGTTCCAGATGCTTGGCGGGCCGCCGCAGGAGTTTGCCAACCGCGTGCGCGATGACATTGCCGCGTGGAGCAAGGTGGTGGCCGCCGGCAACATCAAGATCGAAGAGTGAGACGCGCCCGCGAAGATCTGCACGGCGCATGCGCCATTGAAAGGATACGCAATTGATCTATACCGTCGAGCAGTGCATCAACGAGCCCTTGTCGGACGAGGAGTGGAGCCAGTGGTCCGGCGAGATGAAGCCGGTGCCCGTGCTGATGTCCGTCAAGGGGTTCACTTCGGCGCAGCGCTTCAGGGGCATCAATGATGTGCTGGCGCCCTCGATTGCCGTCTACAGCGTTGTGTCGGCGGATGTGCTGAACAGCGATGACTATTTCCAGAATGCCCGTGGCGGCAATCTGGGCTC
>CAIPGJ010000712.1 GCA_903864555.1 uncultured Pseudomonadota bacterium
ACCTGCGGCCTGACCCTCGGGCAGCCCGCAGGCCTGCATGCGCTTACCTTTCCACCCCGATCTCGCCCCGCTTCCCTGCGATAATTCCCGCCACGCACATCGTGGCTTCCAGGCGCGCCCATGCTTCATCGTTCAACCGCCAGTCAACCGGAAATCGACATGACCGACATGCCATCCTCCATACGCGTGGGCACCGGAGCAGGGTTCTCCGATGACCGTTTCGAGCCGGCGGCCGACCTGGCCGAGCACGGCAAGCTCGATTACCTGGTGTTCGAATGCCTCGCCGAGCGCACCATCGCGCGCGAGACGCTCTCGCGCCTGAAGGACCCGGAGAAGGGCTACACGCCCTATCTGGTGGAGCGCTTCCAGAGCGTGCTGCCTTCCTGCGTGAGGAACGGCGTGCGCATCGTCACCAACATGGGCGCGGCCAATCCGTTGTCGGCGGCGCACGCAGTGCGGCGTGTGGCAAAGGACATGGGCCTGGGTGACCTGCCCGTGGCGGTGGTCACCGGGGATGACGTGGTTGACATCGTGCGCGCGCACCCTGAGCTGCGACTGATGGAGAACGGCGAGCCGGTGGAATCGCTCATCCCGCGCATGGCCTCGGCCAATGCCTACCTGGGCGCCGATGCAGTACGCGATGCGCTGGCCACCGGTGCGCCCATCGCCATCACCGGCCGCGTGGCCGACCCCTCATTGTTTGTCGGCTGCATGCTGCACGGGCTGGGCTGGCAGTATGAAGACTATCTGCGCCTGGCCATGGGCACGCTGGCCGGGCACCTCATGGAGTGCGCCGCGCAGCTCACCGGCGGCTGCTTCATCGACCCGGGCAGGAAGGACGCCGCCGATGCGACCAACATCGGCTTTCCCTACGCCGATGTGGGGCAGGACGGCAGCCTGGTGCTGGGCAAGCTCACCAGCTCGGGCGGGCGCCTGGACGTGATGACCTGCTCGGAACAGATCCTCTACGAAATGCACGATCCCACCGCCTACATCACGCCCGACTGCGTGCTCGACATCACCGGCGTGGAGTTCGCCTCGCTGGATGCGCATCGCGTGCGCGCCTCGGGCGCGACCGCGCGTCCGCGCACCGACACCTACAAGGTGGTGCTGGGCTACCACGATGGCTGGATAGGCGAGGGCGAGGTGGGCTATGCCGGGCCGAATGCACTGGCGCGGGCGCGCCTGGCCGAGCAGATCGTGCGCGAGCGCCTGAAGCTGCGCGGGCTTTCCTACCCGGAGATCCGCGTCGACTACATCGGCCTGTCCAGTCTGCATGGCATGGGCAATCCGCCGGGCAAGGACCGGCCCGAACCCTACGAAGTACGCCTGCGCATGGCCGCGCGCAGCCCTGACCGCAAGACTGCTGAAGCCCTGGGCTTCGAGATCCGCACCCTGCATGTGAACGGGCCGGCGGGCGGTGGCGGCGGCACCAATGGTGTTCGCGAAGTGCTGGCAGTGAAGTCGCTGCTCATCCCGCGCACGCTTGTCAAAACCAGTGTCTCTGTGGTCAACAGCGTGGAGGGCAGGTCATGAGCGTGCGTGTCTATGATTTGGGTCATTCGCGTGCCGGCGACAAGGGCAACACGTCCAATGTCTCGGTGATCGCCTACGA
>CAIPGJ010000713.1 GCA_903864555.1 uncultured Pseudomonadota bacterium
CGAACTGGCCCGGCAGGCGTCCCGCATGGGCGAATACCTGCGTTACAACAGTTCGCTCACACCGCGGATTTCCGAATTCGCCATCCTGATCGCCGCGCGACACTGGACATCGCAATTCGAGTGGTACGTCCACTCGCAGCATGCGGCCAAGGCGGGCCTCGCGCAATCGATCATCGACGAACTGGCGCTGGGATTGCGTCCGACTGCCATGGCGGCAGACGAAGCCGCGGCCTATCAGTTCTGCCAGGAACTGCATCGCGACAAGTTCGTCTGTGATGAAACCTACCAGGCGGCCCTGCAGAGCCTGGGCGAGGTCGGTGTGGTCGACCTGACCGGACTGTCGGGTTATTACACCCTGGTGTCCATGGCCCTGAACCTGAATCGCCAGCCGCTCCCGGCGGGTGTGCCCGATCCACTCAAGCCGCTCCTGCAACAGAAAGGATGATGATCATGACGATGCCGCGCCTTGCCCTGACGGCCGCGCTTGCCGCCGCGCTGCCCGCCGCCCTGCTACCGCTGCTCTCGCAGGCCCAGACCTACCCTGCCCGTCCCGTGACCGTCATTGCGCCCTACGGCCCCGGCGGCCCCAATGACAAGGACTCGCGCGTCATCACCCTGAAGATGAGCGAACTGATGGGACAGTCCTTCGTGGTCGACTACAAACCGGGCGCGGGCACCATGCTGGGCACGGCGCTGGCCGCCAAGGCGCCTGCCGATGGCTACACCCTGTTCGTGGTGACCGCGAGCTTCACGGTGCTGCCGGCCTTCTACAAGGACATGCCCTTCGACACCATCAAGGATTTCGCGCCGATCTCCCAGCTCAACCGGCGCATCAACCTGCTGGTCGCCTCGACCACGTTTCCCGTCAATGATTTCAAAGAATACCTGGCCCATGTGAAGGCCAACCCCGGCAAGGTGAACTTCGCCACGGCGGGTGCCGGTGGCGTCGGCCATCTGGCGGCCGAATGGATGCACAGCATGGCCGGCAGCAAGGTGACCTTCGTGCACTACAAGCAGGTGGCCAACCTCATTCCGGACATGGCGGCGGGCCGCATCGATGCCACGCTGACCGGCCTGCAGTTTGCGCTGCCGCTGGTGAAAGCCGGCAAACTCAAGGTGCTGGCGGTGACCGATGAGGAGCGCTCCAGCCTGCTGCCCCAGGCCAGGACCACGGCCGAGCAGGGCCTGCCCGGCTATACCTACATCACCTGGCAGGGCTATGCGGCGCCTGCCGGCACACCGACGGCCATCATCAACCGGCTGGCCGATGGTTTCTCACGGGTGGCGAAATCACCGGACGTCGCGGCCATCTTCGAAGCCGAAGGGGGCGCCCCCGTCGGCAGCACGCCCGCCCAGTTCCGCCAGCTCATCATCACCGAGACCGAGCGCTGGAAGAAAGTGGTGCAAGAGAATGGCATCAAGCCTGATGCGTGAGTGCGGGTGTTAACCCCCTTGTCAAAGGCTCTTCGCCGATTTGCGTGCCTGGTTTACCCCCTTGTCAAAGGTTCTTCGTCAATTTCCGGGGACTCAAGGGTATGGAGGCTAAACGGCAAGCACTGCTATCTTGATGTTGCGAGACATTGAGAAG
>CAIPGJ010000714.1 GCA_903864555.1 uncultured Pseudomonadota bacterium
AGGTACATGCCGAAGGCGTAGCCGCCCAGGGCGAAGAACAGGCCGTGGCCCAGCGACAGGATGCCGGTGTAGCCCCAGATGAGGTCCATGGCCAGCGCCAGCATGGCGTAGCACATCATCTTGCCGAGCAGCGACACCGCGTAGTCGGACAGGTGGAACACGCTGCCCTCGGGCACCACCAGGTTGAGCAGTGGGGCGATGATGGCAACGATGATCAGCGCGGCGGCGATGCCGGTCCAGCCGCGGGGTGTGAAGAGCAGTGAGGACTTTTGCATGAACTACTGCCCCCGGTTCGCTGGTGGGACCACTGCCGCACAGGCGCGAATACGGCGATTGGTTGCGCTCCAGAACAAACAACCCTGGATTTCCGCCTTCGCGGGAATGACGTCAAGGGAGCGCAGCCGGACCAGCGCCTGACTCATGGGCTTACGCATTGGCAAACCTCCCCTTGAGTGCAGTGTGACAAACAAGGGAGCTTCGCCCCCTTGTATATCCCCCGACTTCAGCTTGTCTTGCAAAAGGACATACTGGCTGCATCGCAGGAGCCTTGCCTTACGCATCGGCAAACCTCCCCTTGAGTGCAAACAAGCCCTGCGGCCGCTTCTGGATGAAGATGATGATGAAGACGAGGACAACGATTTTGGCGATGACGGCGCCGGCCCAGCCTTCGAGGAATTTGTTGAACACGCCCAGTCCCAGCGCGGCATAGACAGTGCCTGCCAGTTGCCCGACCCCGCCCAGCACCACCACCATGAAGGAGTCGACGATGTAGCCCTGACCCAGGTCAGGGCCGACGTTGCCGATCTGCGACAGGGCGCAGCCGGCCAGGCCGGCGATGCCCGAACCCAGGCCAAAGCACCAGGTGTCCACACGCGCGGTGTGCACGCCCATGCAGCTGGCAATCGATCGGTTCTGCGTCACGCCACGAACGAAGAGGCCCAGGCGCGTCCGCGTCAGGGCCAGCCACACCATCAACAGCACCGCGCCGGCAAAGCCGATGATGACGATGCGGCTCCAGGGCAGCACCACTCCGGACAAAATCTCCATGCCGCCGGACATCCACACCGGGTTCTCCACCTGCACGTTCTGTGCGCCGAAGAGGGTGCGCACTGTCTGGATCAGCACCAGGCTGATGCCCCACGTTGCCAGCAGGGTTTCCAGCGGTCGGCCATAGAGGAAACGAATGACGCTGCGCTCCAGCAGCATGCCAACGATAGCCGAGGCGATGAAAGCGGCCGGCACGGCGGCCAGCGGATACCAGTTGAACCAGTCGGGCATGTGGACACGGAACAGGTTCTGCACCACATAGGTGGCATAGGCACCGATCATGATCATCTCGCCGTGCGCCATGTTGATGACGCCCATCAGCCCGTAGGTGATGGCGAGGCCGAGTGCCGCAAGCAACAAGATGGAACCCAGACTCGCCCCGCTGAACACCTGTCCAACGCGGTCGCTCCAGGCCAGGCGCGACTGCACTTCGCCCAGGGAAAGCTGCGCCTGGGCACGCACATTGGCATCGGGCTCGGCCCACTCGTCGCCCTGCTTCTCCAGCACACGCAACAACAGCGTTCGCGTGCTCGGGCTGCGACTGGAGCCCAGCGACTTCACCGCGGCCAGCCGCAGCGCGACATCACTGCTCTTCAGCTGCGCCTCAGCCTGCACCAGCACCAGAATGGCCTTGATGTCGGCATCGGTTTCCTTCTCCAGCGCCTTCGCCAGGATGGTCAGCATGCCTTCGTCGGCATTGCCTTCCAGCCCCTTGGCGGCGCTGAAGCGGGTCTTGCGGTCCGGCGACACCAGTTTGAGCGCGGAGATGGCCGATTCGATCTCGCGGCGCACCCGATTGGGCA
>CAIPGJ010000715.1 GCA_903864555.1 uncultured Pseudomonadota bacterium
CCCAGTTGCACCGAGGCGATCAGCGCGCGCATGTCCCCGCGCACCAGCGAGGGAAAGCGCGAATTGCGAATGAACTTGCGCAGCAGGTCGTCGTTCAGCTGCCCCTCGCGTGCCAGGCGCACCGGCGGAATGATGATGCCCTCCTGGAACCAGTCCACGCATTGCGGCGAGATGGAGCCGGCCAGCATGCCGCCGATGTCGGTGAAATGCGCCCAGGACTGCGCAAAGGCCACCAGCGTGTCACCGAGGAACACTGGCGCAATCAGGCACTGGTCCGGCCCGTGGGAGATGGCGCCGCGCGCGGCATAGCAGTCGTTGTACCAGTAGATGTCGCCGCGCTTCATCTGCTCGGGCGGGAATTCCCCGAAGATGGGCGTCACCAGGTCCGACGCGGAGGGCTTGGCCTTGCCGGCAATCAGCTTGCCCTGGGCGGTGAAGACGCCGGCGTGAAAATCCTTCTTCTCGCGGATGAAGGCCGACATCGCGGTGCGCTCGATGAGGCCTTCCATCTGGCCCTGGATGGAGCGAACGGAGCCGAGCACGATCTCGCGGGTGACGGGGTCGGCGGTCTTGGGAGTATCGACGCTGGGGATATCGCCTCTGGTGGTATCACCCCCGGGGGCGTTGTTCACTGTCGTGGTGCTATCGCTGCTGGCCATGTCTGCAATCCCGGCTGAATGACAGCCTTGAATCTACCATTGCCGGGCTTTACCAGAGCTTATTGCGCAGTGCCCGGACGTGATAACTTGCCTGCTGCAAGACCCACAAGAAAAGAACGAAGTCAACAAGGAGGAGAAACCATGACGAGCCTGCGTGCCGCGCTGTTGCTGCTTGCCCCCCTGCTGCTGCCTGCCGCCCCCGTCGCGGCCCAGAGTGATTTCCCCAACCGGCCGCTGCGGCTGCTGGTGCCGGTGCCGCCAGGCGGCGGCGCCGATTTCATCGCCCGCCTGGTGGCCGAGAAGATGGCTACCGACCTCGGGAAGACCATCCTGGTGGAAAACAAGGGCGGCGCCTCCGGGGCCATCGCCTCGCAGGAGGTGGCACGCGCACCGGCCGACGGCTATCTGCTGCTCGAGTGCTACGTCGCCACCCACGGCACGGCCCCGGCCGTAACCAAGCTGCCCTATGACGCGGTGAAGGACTTCAGCCCCATCGGCATGATTGCGGCGACCTCCAATGTGCTGGTGGTGAACAGCTCGGTAAAGGCAAACACCCTCAAGGAATTCATCGCCCTCGCCGCGGCAAAGACGCAGGGCCTGAGCTACGGCTCGACAGGCAACGGTTCGGCCACCCACCTGACCATGGAGTACCTGGAGCAGCAGGCCGGCATCGACCTCGTGCACGTGCCCTACAAGGGCGCCGGCCCCGCCATGACCGACCTGATGAGTGGACGTCTCACTGCCATGTTCCCGGGGCTGACTGCCGCCATCCCGCACATCCGCGCCGGCAAGCTGCGCGCCATTGCGCTCTCCTCGGCCACACGCTCGCCGCTGCTGGCGGATGTACCCACCATCGCCGAATCGGGCTTCCCCGCCTTCAATGCGCTGCAGTGGTACGGCCTGTGCGCCCCACCGAAGACCCCGAAGGCCATCGTCGACCGGCTGAACAAGTCGCTCAACGATTCACTCGCCCTGCCCGACCTGAAAGCCAAGCTCGCCGACCAGGCCGCCGAAGTCATGCCCATGACCCCGGAACGCTTCGGCGCCTTCATCCAGGAGGAAGTGACGAAGTGGACCCGGCTGGTGAGGGAAGCGAAGCTGGAGATCGAGCAGTAGGGGCGTTCAAGCGCAGCATGCTGCACCCACGCTGGCCTTGCAGACCGCGCATTCCGTTGCACCGGAATGCCGTTCGGCAGAGCTGCTCGAGCATTGCCGCCCCCTGTTTTGCACTGTAGCCACGGCAAGACCAGCGCCTTTTTGCGTCAGGTTCTTTCTGTCTCAAGCGTGGCGCTGCTGACCAGATCAAGCAGGCGGGCAACGCCCACCGGCTCTTCCGCGAGCAATGGGACAACGGCATAGCGCCGTGCATGCCGCGTGGCGATGGTTTCGATCAGCGCCACTTCGTTGAATGCCCTCTGTTGCAGAAGCGCCGATTCCGTGTGTGCTGCCGCCAGGCTGCTATTGACGATCCAGGCCCATGGTTCAATGCCGGCGCGGCGCAAATCATCCTGCAGCCTGGCTGCTTCCAGAACAGGGGTTGTCTCGGCGAGCGTGACAATCAGCACCCGGGTCTGGCTGTTGTCCTGCAGCTGCATCATCGGTGTGGTGAAGTGCAAGCCACGGCCTGTCATCTGGCGTGCCACGTCACGATGATAAGCACCGGTCGCATCCAGCAGCAGCAAGGTGTGTCCGGTCGGGGCGGTGTCCATCACGACAAATTTC
>CAIPGJ010000716.1 GCA_903864555.1 uncultured Pseudomonadota bacterium
TGGAAGTCGCATCGGTGCTCGTCGCGGATGATGTCGCCAGCGCTCCAATCCAAGAGCGTCATAAACGCCGCGGCGTTGCTGGGATGGTTTTCGCATTCAAGGTGGCGGGCGCAAAAGCGGCTGAGGGCGGAACTCTCGCTGAGGTCGCTGGAGTTGCAGCCAAGGCTGCAAACGCGTGCAGAACAATCGGTGTAGCCATGACGCCATGTACCGTACCCGAATCCGGGAAGCCGACCTTCAGCATTGACGAGGAGGACATTGAGTTCGGAATGGGTATCCATGGAGAACCTGGTATCTGGCGCGGCAAGCTAAAGACGGCGGATGAATTAACTGATGAGATGATGAGCCGCTTATTGGCAGAACTTGGTCTGGAATCCGGTGGTCGTGTCGCAATTCTGGTCAATAGTCTTGGAGCGACCCCGCCTGAAGAGCTTTACATCATGTACAGGTACGCTGCTGCGATGTTGGCGAAGCTGCGGGTAACTGCCGTACTGCCGTTAGTGGGTCGCTATGCAACGTCGATGGACATGGCCGGGGCATCGATAACGCTCATGCCGTTGGATGACGAACTTGAGCGGCTCTTAGGTGCGCCCGCATCGAGCCCTTTCTGGCACTCATAATGCCGCACGAAATATCGCCCGAAAATTTGAAAGCTTTGCTGCCAAACTGGTCGCTTGGCCTTCAATCTATGGCGCAAGAAATGAACAGCCTGGACGCCTTGCTGGGCGACGGCGATCTTGGCACCACACTGGCAAGATGCGGCGTGAACATGCAGGAGGCCTTGCCCTCTATGCCCGACACGCTAGAAGGCATCTTTAAAGTGCTGGCTCAGTCTTGCGCAAAGGCTTCCGGATCAAGTTTTGGCACTTTGCTTGCGGTTGGTTTTCTGACTGCCGCAAAGTCGGTCGGCGAACGTTCGACGATGAATCGTGAATTGATGGCTTCAATTCTTCAGGCTGTAGTTGCCGCCTTGTCTTCTCGAGGAGGTGCGAAATTAGGCGACAAAACCATGCTTGACAGCCTTGAGGCAATTCGCAAGGTCCTCGCTGCGGGCGAAGGACAGTCCGACCTGCAAAAACTGGCCTGTGACGCCGCATTGGATGCACTCGATTTGCTTAGAAATAATCCAAATCGTATTGGCCGAGCCAGCATGTTCTCGGAGCGTAGTGTCGGGATGGATGATCCAGGCATGGTCGCCGTGTGGCGAATGACACAAAACCTGGCTGTTTGACGAGACCTGACGCAGGGCGGTGACTGTTTAAGAAAAGAGTTGGTGTTGTGCGATGAGCGATCGCGTCAGGTCTACCAACCCGTTCAAGCCGGGGCCAAACTCGCTGATTTGGTAGCAAATCGACACCTTGTGTGATGGCATTTCCGGGTTCACTTGAAGCAGTTTCACTTGACCCCGGTCGATGTGTTCTTGCATTACCCGAATTGGCAGAAGTCCAATTGCAGCGCCATGAATAATCGTCTGGATGGTCGCTGAGAGACTGTTGCAAGTGCTGACCCGCTGAGGGGAGACCCCAACATTAGCGAACCATTTGGTGACCGTGCTGTGCAGTTTGGCCGTCGGCGGACTAACGATGAGGTGATAGTCACAAAGGTCTTCCGGTGTCAAA
>CAIPGJ010000717.1 GCA_903864555.1 uncultured Pseudomonadota bacterium
TGCCCACCTCAGCCGATATACTGAATTCTGGTTATCTGCTTTTCAGGAAATGGTTTCCTTGCCGGCGCTGCGGAATAGCCAGTCGCGCGCCAGCCGCGCACCAGACAAAACCTGCCTACTTGCCTTTTCTGTCGCTTTGTCCGGCCAGGCCGATGATGCTTCTGGAGGCCAGGTCCCCGATCTCCGACTGGTCCATGCCAAGAAGTCCGCTGAGGACATCTTCGGTATGGAGCCCCATGGATGGCGCCATGGAAGGTGCTTGGGCCTTCCACTGATCGACACGGATGGGAGAGCGTGCCACGGTGACACGCTCGCTTCCCTCCCCCACTTCCATGAGCGCCCCGGTGAAGCTGGCCTGCTCCGAACGCAGCGCATCATGCAGCTCCAGGACGGGACTGGTGGGAACATCGGCTTTTTCCAGAATGGCCAGCCATTCATCACGCGGCTTCTGACTGAACAGCGCAGCCATGTCATGCAACAACATGTCCCGATGCTTCAGCCGTGCTGCATTGTTCCGGTAGCGCGGATCATCGATCCATTCGTCCTTGCCCAGCGCCTTGCAGGTGGCAATCCAGAAATTCTGGGTGAAAGCGCCAACCATGACGTATTCACCATCGGCACAAACAAAGGCCTGGTAGGGAACGATCTGCGCATGCCCCCGGCCAACCCGGGGTATCCGGGTTCCACGCGCGGCGGAAGGGATGTAGTTGGACATCATCGCAAAGGCACTGTCCAGCATCGAAACCTGGATATGCTGCCCCTCTGGATGGTGTGGGCGCGCATACAACGCCGCGAGCACTCCCGACAGACCGAACAGCCCCGAAGCGTAATCGGCAATGGGCGCGCCGATGCGTACCGGCCCGCCGCCTTCCTCGCCGGTGATGCCCATGAGCCCGGATACGCTCTGCAGAATGATGTCGTTGGCCGGGCGGTCAGCCCAGGGGCCCGCCTGGCCAAAGGCGGAAATCGAGCAAAAGATCAATCCCTGCCTGAGCTTGCGCAGGTCTTCAAATCCAAGGCCGAGACGCTCCATTACGCCTGGCCGGAAATTCTGCACAACGATGTCGCATTGGGCAGCGATCCTGCGTGCCAGCGCCACGCCTTCGGGATGGGCCAGGTCGATGCAAATGTCCTTCTTGTCACGGTTGAGCGCCACGTAATACTCGGCAACATGGCGGATACCATCGCCGCGTCCGTGCCTTTCCACCTTGATGACCTCGGCCCCCATGTCTGCGAGATACATGGTGGCAAAAGGTCCCGCGGCAGCGTGAGTGAAATCAAGAACCCTGAGTCCCTCCAGAGGGCGTCTTTGCGGCTTTTCCATGCTGAACCTGCTATCTGAAGAATTGAACATGTCGGGACGGCCTGTCCATCCCGCCTGGATACATGCACCAATGGTGCATGCTGGCGATGCAATGACCACAACTGCCTACATCTGCACATCCACCGATGGGAACGCGGTATCAACGGCGTTCTTCATGACTTCCGCTATGACCTTCTTCACCGCACGGATGGCATGCGTCTGCGGCCGCTTGAAGGCCGTTGCAACCACGGTCACGGATTCGAGCCGTGGCCGCAGGGGGAATGCCTGCAGCAATCCGGTCGAGATCTCCTTCTGGACGGCAGGCAGCGGCACCACGGTGTGGGCGTGACCTGCGAGCACCAGCTCCTTGAGCACTGACAGCGTGTCCATTTCGAATGCGAGATTGAGATGCACGCCATGCTCGGCACAGGCCTCCTCAAGCGTCACGCGCAGGCCATTCTTGCGGGTGGGCAGCACCAGGGGCACATCGGCGAGCCGAACCAGATCAGCATAGGGCTCCTTCTTGCCAATGGGCGACAGGCCTGCCTTGGACACGAGATAAAGTCCCGCCTTGGCCAGGCCATCAACATTCACCTGCCGGGAACGCCTGGCATTGTTGAGCAGCGCAATGTCCAGACTGCCATCGATGAGCCACTCGTGCACATAACCGCTAAAGCCGCACACGACATTGAGGCGGATATCCGGGTATTGCTGGCGCACCGCCATCACCGTTGCCAAGCCAAACATTTCGGCCTTGGTGGGCGTCATGCCCACGGTCACATTGCCACGCGGACTGCGCTCCCTTTGCAGCGAACCCCGAAGTATCTCGACTTGGGAAAGAACCGGACGGATGCCCTCGACGAAGCGCTCCCCTTCCTTGGTCAGCGCCACGCCACGACCGTGCCGGTACAGCAGGCGGGCACCGCAGTCTTTTTCCAGCCTCGCGATCAAGCGCCCGAACGTCGGCTGAGCCATGCCGATCTTGGAAGCCGCTTTTGCGAAGCTTCCGGTTTCGGCAGCCAGCAGCAGGTAATCAACCAGCTTTAGATCCATCTGTTTTCTGCGCTCGGTTCCTGCCCCTCAGGGCCGGTCACACTCGATAATGCAGTCAGTCCGGGAGTGTCGCAACAAGATGCTCCGGCTGCCCCAGGATACTAACAAGATTCCGGTACCCTGCTCATCGGCAATGACTGATTGTCCGGGGTTGACCGGCTCGCATCATCGGTGAGTGAACGCTGCAAACCCGGGAACCCGGCTCAGAAACAAACAGGGGGTTCAGAGCATCCTCAGGCATGGCCCGCAGCAGGCTCCCGTCCCGAACTAGATCACCTTTTCCTGGATGAGCTGCTCCAGCTCCGCCTGGTCCATCTTGAGCAGGCCAGCCAGCACCTGAGCCGTATGCTGGCCCTCGGTAGGCGCCGGGGCATCGAAACTGGCATCGAAATTCTGGAACTTGACCGGGTATCCTGCCACGGTTGCACCCGCAGAATCGCCCACCATGGGGTGGGGCAACTTGCCCACCAGCCCACGCGACTTGAGGTGTGGATCACTCAGCAGTTCGGGGATGGATGTCACCGGCCCGCAAGCCAGCCCCACCGACTCGCACGCGCGAACCGCCTCCACCTTGGTCAGGGTGCCTGTCCACTCGTTCACCAACCGGTCCACTTCCTTGACGTTGACCATGCGGTGATCGAGTGTTGCGAAGCGCGGATCCTTCGCCAATTCCTCGCGCCCCATCAACGCAGTCAGGCGCGCCCACTGATGCTGTTGGCCAGCCATGATGACGACGGTGCCGTCCTTGCATTCATAGGAATTGGCCGGCACCAGCGCCATCTGGTTGCCCACGCGCGCAGTCCTGGCATCGGAGGCAATGTAATCAAGGGGCGCATCCCAGACCAGCGATGCGAGGCAATCGAGCATGGCGACATCGATGAACTGGCCTTCGCCAGTCCTGTCGCGCTGCCTTAGCGCAGCAAGTATCCCGGAGGTTGCGAACAGAGGGGCAACGCCATCGCCGGCCAGAAAGCCTGCACGGGTTGGCGGGCCGTCGGCAAACCCGGTCATCTCCATCACCCCGCTCATCGCCTGAACGACCGTGTCGTAGGCCGCTCGGGTGCGGTAGGGCCCGGAGTGCCCGAAACCGGTAATGGAACAGCAGATGATGTCCTTCTTGATCTGCCGCAGTTTTTCATAGGTGATTCCCAGGCGCTCGGTGACTCCGGGGCGGTAATTGTCCAGCACCACATCGGAGATCGCCACCAGGCGATAGAAGATCGCTATGCCCTTGGGTGACTTCAGGTTGAGCGTCAGCCCCTTCTTGCCCCGGTTACGTTTGAGAAAGTAGATCGCCATGTCGGTGGGGTCATCGTCCATGGCAGCGATTCCCCTGGCACCAAGGTACGGGCCGGCGCGGCGCGCTGAATCACCCACGCCGGGCGCTTCGATTTTCAGAACCTCCGCCCCGAGCGCCACGAAATGGGCTGCGCACATGGGCCCGGAAGCCGCCTGGGTAAGATCGAGAACTCGCAGGTCAGAGAGCGGTTTATCGATCGCCATGGCTCAGGCCGCTCCTTCTTTTCTGGAGGGCAGCCGGATGATGGCTTCACCGGTTGCGTGGCAGTTCCCCCGCTGCGTTTCGGCCTTCATGGCGAGCTTCACCAGGCATTCGCCATCCTGCATGAATTTCTCAGCCACGCTGCCGCGAATCCAGGTGGTATCCCCGACATAGTTCGGCGAGAGGAAAGATGTGCGCAACTCCTTGAGCCAGGCAACATCCCCCATCCAGTTGGTCGCGAGGTGGGCAAACCAGCAGCTGCGCTGCCTGCCGGTATCGTAGGGCGCCCCCAGCCCGCTGCGTCTGGCCAGCTCGGCATCGAAGTGGGCGCTTTCTGGCGAATGACTGATGTTGGTAACCGGGTCAACGATGGCCAGCCCGGGACGTTCCCTGAACTGCAGGTATCGCAGCTTGAGCGGGAGCAGCAGCGGCGCCCCGGCACCCATCCAGAAACAGATGATGTCAGACACCGTGAGCGGTCCCTTGACCACATGACCTGCGCTGTCTCCGACGCTGACATCCTCCCAGAAGCGCGGGTCCGCGCCGCGAATGGACTCGGTCTCGTAGTCCTTGTAGATCGACTGCATTTCTTCGGTGGTATAGCGATAAGGCTCGATGGCCTGGTATTTCTTGCTGGCTGTGGCCTTGCTTCGCTCTGCGCGGATCACCAGGGTACGGTAGGTGGTGTGCACCTCGTTCTTCTGGTTGCGGATCAGATGCTCGAAAGTCTGATGAATGGCGCGTCCACCCCATTTGCTCGGCTTTTCAGTGACCGAGGTCAGGCCTCGCGTCGAATTGATCACATCGCCGGGATAGATGGGCTGGTGAAACAACCATTCATCGGTGGCATGCAGCGCAAAGATTCCCGGCAGGCCCGTTCCCTTCTGTCCGCCCGAGAGTGCGACATAACCCGTAAGCGGGGCGGCGATGACGGACTTGTAGGGCGAGGCTGCCCCATAGGCCTTGTCCGAATAGAGCGGATTTTCCGTGGCCACGCAGTACTGCGCAAATCGCCTGATCACATCATCGGTGATGGTGGTGAATGAAGGATCAGCCGGATAGGCTTTGCCGACGCGTCGTTTCACACGCTCTACGTCGCTGTCCTTGATCGTCAGATTGCCCGAGTTGCCAATGGCCACGATTCACTCCGAGATTAGTCTTTCATTGCCTATGAACGGGGTCGCTGCCTGCCAGTCAGCCAGATAGACCTGCCACATCTGCCGCCATGGATGACGGACAGGTTGGCCTGCAATACGTTTGGTTTTACCCAACGGTCTTGCCCATAGAACACCGCGGGACACAATAGGGCCGAAGCGATGCTTTGGAAATACAGCAAACTGGGTATCTGATATTCAGATTCCGTTTAGCTCAGGACCGGGTGGGGGCGATAAAGTAGCCACCGCTTCGCCTGAACACAAAAGCAGGACCGAGCACATTGGCTGCGCAATGGTTGCCGACGAAGCGCCTGCTTGCAGCCTATCAACAGAGGCAACTGATGGACGATTCACCCAGCAGCGATCAGCCAGGCTTGCCCTGGCTGGCCGAGGACATCCGCCCGGACCGGTTGATGAGCCTTGAACAGGCACTTTCCAGTTTCGTGCTCCCTGACAGCAGTGTCTATATCGCTACCGATGTGCAGGCTGCCGTGCGTGGCATTGCCCGACAGTTTGCCCTGAGCGGCGCCGGGCTCACAGTCATCTGCCTGCGAGCAGGCGCCAGCCATGTCGGCGAATTGCTGCATGCGGGCCTGGTTAAAAAGCTCATCGCCGCCTCGTTCGGCGTGCAGTTCCCGGCGTTCCAGCCCTGCCCGCTGGTGCAGCGCCGCTATCAGGCAGGCGACACCCAATTTGAATCCTGGTCCCTGTTCTCACTGGTGCAGCGCCTGATGGCCGGCGCCATGGGCATTCCCTTCTTTCCGACAAGGTCCCTGGTCGGTTCCGCAATGACAGCCCATGCGGATTACGCCACCTTGCCCAGCCCTTTTTCCGGAGAGTCGGTGGCCGTGGTCTCGGCGCTGACCCCCGATGTCACCATAGCCCACGCGCTGGCTGCCGATACGGCAGGCAACGCCATCGTGGTGCCACCCTTCGAAGACGATCTGTGGTCGACGCGGGCCGCAACAAAGGGCGTCATCGTCCTCGCGGAGAACATCGTTCCCACGGCATTCCTCCGCCAGCACGCGAACCTGGTGCGGATTCCGGCGGCCAAGGTCATCGCGGTCTGCCACACGCCTTATGCCGCCCATCCGGAAGGCTATGAAAGCGGCCTGGATCTGGACCTGCCCATCACGCGCTACGCCAGAGATGTCACCCACTATCAGGATTACGCGCGGGCGGCCCGCGATGACGGGGCCTTCCGGCAATGGGCCAAGGAATGGATCACCGGTATTGAAAGTCATGCGGCCTACGTCAGTCGCCTGGATCTCGACCGTACAGGTACCGGGAACTCTGCCGAATCACGAAAGCCGCCTTCCCTGGCGCAGGTCTATTCCCGCTACACCGAACGCATGGCAGAACCATGGACGCCAGTGGACATGATGATCGTGGCAACGGCGCGCATGGTCCGGGACCTCGTGATGTCAAAGAAGTACAAGACCATGCTGGTGGGTGCCGGCAATTGTCGGACAGCAGGCGCGCTCGCCTATTACCTCCTGAAAAAAGCCGGATGCGCATTGACTCTGGTCGAGGGAACGGGACGTGTCGGTTATGAACCTCTGCCCATAGCCAATGCCAACCGGCTGACTTCCACCATGCTCACCGGCACGGTGGACGCCTATGGCACCCTGGTCGGTGGCCATCAGAATCAATGCCTGGCGCTGCTCGGTTCCGGGGAAATCGATGTATTCGGCAACATGAATTCGACTTTCTCCCATGGCACCTTTCTGGTCGGCTCGGGCGGCTCCAATGACGCTGTCAGCCTGGCCGCCGAAACCCTGGTGATGATGAGGCAGAGCGCCCGTCGCATGGTGCCACGGGTGGAGTGCGTCACTTCGCCCGGATCCCGGGTGACGCAGCTCATCTCCGAGCAAGGCATTTACGACAAGGATGCCGATGGACGTTTCCTTCTGCAGGGATACTTTGCCTATGACGGCATCCGGACGGCGGATGAGGCAACCAGGGCGATCCAGGAAAAATGCGGATGGCCGATCAGGACTGGCAATCTGCACAGCATTGCCCCGCCCTCTGACGAGGAATTATCGATTCTGCGCTGGCTAACCGGGACGCCAAGCCCATGAGTCAAGGCCATCTTCCATGCCGTTCAGCGCTGACCGGCTGAATACGGATTGCGCCCACCAGGCCAGGCAAAAGTCATGACCATTGTGCCGGGGGACTCAGCACCACATCGAGCATGTCCATTCAAATGCAGGAGGAGCAGAACATGAAGCACTGTCCAGGTCTTACCGCAATATCGGCGATGCATCGAGTCTCACAGAGAACCATGCAGCGCATGCGTCCGGCACGCTTGCTCGGTCCGGTCATGCTCGCCTGCCTGCTCAATGCCGGGTCAGCCGTGGCCCAGTATCCTGCCAAGCCGGTACGGGTGGTCGTCCCCTACGGCGTCGGCACGTCCACCGATCTGCTGGCACGCGCCGTGGGCGAGCCCATGTCCAAGTCGCTGGGACAGGCAATCCTGGTCGACAATCGTGCCGGTGCCAATTCCACCCTGGGCACGGAAATGGTGGCGCGCTCCCCCAATGACGGTTACACCATCCTCTTCGCCACCAACGCGGGCATGGCCGCCAGCCCGGCCGGGCTGTGGCGCAACATCAGCTATGATCCGATCAAGGATTTCGCCCCCATCAGCCTGGTCGCCTCGATTTATCACATCCTGGTCGTCAATCCTTCGCTTCCGGCACAGAACCTGCCGCAGCTGGTGACCCTGCTCAAGGCCAATCCGGGCAAATACAACTATGGCAGTGCCAATACCGCGGGCTTTGTATACATGGAAGTGTTCAAGAGGCTGACCGGCGCCAATGTCGTCAACGTTCCCTACAAATCCTCACCACAGGCCAGCACCGACCTCATCAGCGGCCGCATCCACATGATGTTCATCGACCCGGCCACGGGCGTGCCCAGGGTGCGCGCCGGCCAGTTGCGCGCGATTGCGTCGGTGCTTCGCCGCTCGCCGCTGCTGCCGGACCTGCCCACCTTCGCCGAATCCGGCGTGGATGGCATCGTCGATGCCTCCGGCTGGTATGCCTACTATGCCCCGGCTGGCACCGCACCGGCCATTGTGGGACGACTCAACCGCGAAATTGTCGGCGTTCTGAAGACACCGCTCATTCGCGACTGGATTGTCAACAACGGCTACAACGTGGTCGGGTCCAGCCCCGAGGAGCTGGACACCTATACCAGGAAGCAGATTGAGTTCTGGACCCAGCTCATCAAGGACATGAACATCGAACCGGCTGGCTGAATCGTCCCGACTGAAACACTTCGGACTGGATGCCTTTTTGAACATGGATAAAGCAAGGAGAACGGCGTGGCAAACACGAGCAATGATGGATATTACGAAGCCTATTGGCCACGCACGCCGCGGCAGACCGGCATCAAGCCGCTGGCGTCCCGGCTCAAATCGCTGGAAGGCAAGACCATTGCCTTCATCTGGGACTACATCTTTCGCGGCGACGAAATCTTTGCCCATCTGGAAGAGGGCCTGAAAGCCCGCTATCCGGGAATGCGCTTTATCAGTTACACCGAGTTCGGCAACGTCCATGCCGGAACGGAGAAGGAGGCGCTGGCGAGGTTGCCGCAGCAGTTGAAAGACCTGAAAGTGGACGGGGTCGTCTGCGGCATGGCCTGTTGAGGCAGCTGCACGGCCGCCGTGATGCGAGCCAGCGCAGTCTGCGAAAACGCCGGAGTCCCCGCCGCCTCCCTGACCTGTGAAGGATTCCTCGCACAGGCCGCCGCCACATCGATCGGACTGGGCATGCCCAACATGCCGGTGGCGATGGTGCCCGGCCATGTGGGCGCCCAAAGCAAGGAGGAGCTCAGGAAGAACATCTTCGAGGTCACCCTGGACCGGGTAATCGACAACCTGACCCGGATGCCGCCGCCAGCCAGTGCTCGCGGCGAACCCAAAGCCCGCGACATCGTGGTCAAGGGAGGCTTCGATGAGGTGAACCGCCACTTCTACAAGAACGAGTTGAGCGACGGCCTGCCCATCGTTCCACCCACCCTGGAAAGAATAGAGGCTTTCCTGCGCTTCACCGACCGGGATCCCGACGAGGTATTGGGAATCATTCTTCCAGACAGCAGGGCGGCGACCATCTGGAGCATCGCGGTCAATGGCGTCATGGCCGGGTGCCGCCCGGAATACATGCCCGTGCTGATTGCCGCAGTCGAGGTCATGTGCGACTCCCGCTACGGTGTCGAACATTCCTGCAATACGCCGGGCGCAGAAGCCCTCATCATCATCAACGGCCCCATCATCAAGCAGCTGGGTTTCAACTACCAGCAGGGCGCCTTGCGCGACGGCATCATGCCCAACACCGCCATAGGCCGGTTCTGGCGGCTATACATGCGCAATGTCGCCGGGTTCCTGCACAACAAGA
This sequence comes from uncultured Pseudomonadota bacterium, assembly GCA_903864555.1. Next base: position 9,412 of record CAIPGJ010000717.1, read on the forward strand.
CCGACAAGGCCACCCATGGGGGTACCTGGCGAGTGGTGCTGGCGGAGAACGAGGATGTGGCGTCAGAAATCGGCTGGGAGCCCAACAGCGTCGAGATGGGCTTCTCGGCCGGGGACAATGTCGTCACCGTCGCCCGCTACACCGGTGGCGGCGCCTTTCCTTCGGTGATGGGCGACACCCCCGAGACCTTGCTGCCCTATTTGAATGACTCGGTTGGCCGCATGCATTCCTGGCACATTCACTTCACCGAGGCATCCGGCGACGGCTCGCTGCGGCCGCTGGTGGTCATCAGCCCCATTCTTGCCCGGACCATCGCCAAGGCTGGCTGGTCCAAGCACGATGTGAAGGAATACTTCTATCAGCACACCCGCATGACTGCCGGGAAGTTCGAGCATTTCCTGAGGGAATGGACCGTGAAAGGCACCTGGAACATCGAAACGGCTGTCAAGGAAGGCCGCATGCCAGCGCATTTCCTGGAGTCCAATGATCCGGAACGCCTCGTTCCCATCGTCTGGCATGCCAAGGACTTCATGATCGTGGTCAGCGGCGACCTGCTGCGCAACAACGCCTTTGTCTTCGCGCACAACGCCTACATGGGCTATCCGACGGGCAAGAAGATCCGACTGGTGGCCGACTGGGACAGTCGCCTGGCCGAGGCGCAGAAGGCATACGGATGACATCACGGACTGGCTCAGGCCAGCA